>NZ_LT841358.1:631836-939218 GCF_900177045.1 Candidatus Nitrosotalea okcheonensis | reverse complement strand
TACTGTTGTAGCAAATACTGCTTCTGCATCCACAACGTACTCTGACACAGGACTTGCTCCAAACACTGCCTACACATACCGGGTATCTACAATCAATTCAGTCGGTACAAGTATGCCATCGAACATATCTTCTGCCACTACACAAAGCGCAACTGCACCGCCTCCGGCAGGACAAACTGGAGTTATGGTACCGTTGTATTCTTATCCTGGAAGTTATTGGACTCAAGTCATACAAGCCAAAAACGCACATCCATCAGTACCAATTGTTGCCATAATTAATCCCAACAGCGGTCCTGGCTCATCCAGTGATCCAAATTATGTTTCTGGAATTCAGCAACTCCAAGCTGCTGGAGTGAAAGTTTTAGGTTATGTCTATACAAGCTATGGTGCAAGAAGTGCAAGTACTGTTGAATCTGATATTAATTCGTATAACAACTGGTATCATGTAAATGGCATATTTTTCGATGAGATGGCAAATACTGCTGGCCTTGAAACATATTATTCGAGTCTATCTGGTTATACCAAATCCCTTGGCATGACAATGACTGTAGGCAACCCAGGAACTGATACATTGTCCAGTTATATCGGCACAATGGATGTTTTAGATATCTATGAAAATCCTGGCATGCCTGCGCTCACGGACCTTACAGGTTGGCACACAAGCTACCCAAAATCTAACTTTGGACTTATTGCATTTGGAGTAGGAAGTCTTCCTATTCAAAGCACCATTACTACTGACTCAACTTATGTGGGATATGTGTACATAACAGATGACGTTCTACCAAATCCATATGACACAGTTCCTTCCTATTTGAGCACTGAAGTTGGAATGCTTGACACAGGTTCCACTCTTACTATACCACAATCTCCAACCAGTCTTACTGCCACTACCATCTCCTCCTCACAAATTAATCTGTCCTGGACTGCACCTTCCAACAACGGAGGCTCTGCAATAACAGGATACAAGATTGAACGCTCTACTGACAGCGGTATAACATGGTCTACTATTGTAGCAAATACCGCTTCTGTATCCACAACGTACTCTGACTCTGGTCTTGCAGCTAGTACTGCCTACACATACCGGGTATCAGCAATCAACATTGTGGGAACTAGCCCTCCATCAAACACTGCAACTACAATCACATCTGGTACTGTAATTACTATACCAGGATCTCCAACCAGTCTTACTGCCACTACCATCTCCTCCTCACAAATTAATCTGTCCTGGACTGCACCTTCCAACAACGGAGGCTCTGCAATAACAGGATACAAGATTGAACGCTCTACTGACAGCGGTATAACATGGTCTACTATTGTAGCAAATACTGCTTCTGTATCCACAACATACTCTGACACAGGACTTGCTTCAAACACTGCCTACACATACCGGGTATCTGCAATCAATTCTGTTGGAACTGGTTCTCCATCTAACACTGCGTCTGCTACTACAAGTAGTGGTACCACAACAGGATCTATCATACTAAACAGCGTCAAGACAACATCCGGTACAGTATCCTCATTACCATACCAGATTACGCTTTCCAACGTTAATGCCGGAACTGGAACCAACCGTCTGCTTGTAGTTGGTGTGAGTGCAAACAATAATCACGTAGCGTCCGTCACATTTGGAGGAGTGCCACTAACAAACAAAGCGGCATCATTTGCTAACAACGATGCAGAGTTTTGGTACCTGACAAACCCGTCTGGCACTGGAAACATTGTTGTTACCATGGCTGGCTCTACCTCTGTTGTAGTCGGTGCATATTCATTTTCCGGAGTAGACCAGACAACTCCGATACCGACCAGTATTACAAATCACAATACTGTTGCAGGCAGCCCTACCATATCCATTACGACCCAGTATCCAAACAGCTGGGTTTTAGACTTGCCAGCAATATATGGTGGTGTAACACTTGGTTCTCCAACCTGTACACAACAATGGGACACTAACATGCCAAGCGCAATTACTGGTGCATCAAGCTCATCTGTAAAGACATCGGCAGGACTTGCAACATGTGGATGGACTGCAAGCGGAAGTGGAGACCTCTGGGATGATGCTGCAATTGAGATAAAGGCATCTGGGTAAAACTGTACCATTAATGTGAATTTATTATTACATTCTCTTGATTATTTGTATAATTTTCTGGGAGTATAGTTTCAGATGAAATTGAGATCGTGTCTTCAATTTGTTCTTCGAGAGAAGATTGGTTTGTTTTCTGTTTTAATATTTGATCAATCTCTGAACATCTTTTTCTGATTGTAATTGTAGTAAGTTCTGAAGCTACTGCTATTCTAAGTTGTGTTACATGTTCTCCAATTTGAAGTGTTGCTAGGTATAGTGATGCAGCTGCTAATGAAACAGGTTTTTTTCCAGATAGGCCAGGATCTCCTTCGATTTGTGACAAAATTTCAAGTGCCCTTCTCTCAGTCTTTCCGCTTACTCTTGCTTTTATTGATATTTTGGATACATATTGTGCAGGGTCTGACACACATGTATTCATCTTCATTTCTCGTAATAGTAATTTGTAGTAATGTATCACATTTTTTCTACTACAGTTTTCATGCAAGCTCTCAACTCTATCTATGGGAAAAAGAATACCTGCATCCTTGCATGCAATGTATATTGTAGCCGCAACTATCCCAGTAATAGATCTGCCTCTGATGAGTTTTTTATTCAAAGCTTTTCGATAAATGTAGCTTGCTCTCTCTGCTACTGAATGACTAATTCCGAGCATTTCACTTATCCTTCGTATCTCTCTTATGGCCTTGTTGAGATTTTTTGTCTTTGAATCATTTGAGATTGTAAACTTGTTTAATCTCCTGAGATTCTCCATTTCAGAGTGTCCATGAATTTGTTTTCCAAAAGCATCCACGTTTTTCTTGCCTATTAATGTGGGTAATCCTACATGATACATCATCTGAGAAGTCTGTTCATTTGTGCTCTCACTTTCACGATATGTGGAAAAAAAATCCATATTTCCAGAGTTGGCAGAATGGAAACGTTCATCAATAACAATCGCACAATGACTGCAAATTCTCTCACCTCTATCAAGATCTGATACAAGTTTTCCCTTGCATGATGGACATGTAGTATCATCAGAATTTGTTGAGACGTTTTGCAATGACATGTACACACAAAAGATATTGTGGTTTTAAAGCTCTTTGCAAGATAATACATTAATTTTTTCATGGAAAACTCTTCTAAGAAATTTTTCCATGAAAAAATTTATGATCAAAGTTTTTTTTATTGTGACAAGATCTAGATATGTGTGTAAAACTAATTTTATATATTCGCCAGTTTTCCGTTTGTTTTTGCAGAAATTAGATCGCTAATTTCATCATATGCATGAATAAAGTGTATGCCTTTCTCGGTGGCCTTGTAAAGCTGAGTGGCTGTTTCATATTTTATCAAGTTATTATCTTGTAGAAATTTTAGATATTCTTTGACTTGCGTATACGACATGAATGCTTTGTACATTATCTTTGTTTTTGTAGCACCTGTGCGCGAAGACTGTAGTATCATTGCCACAATCTCAGTTCTACTACGATACTTCATAGCACTCTATAATTGTGATTGTATCATAAAAATGATTTGGTTCTATTCTATGGAACATAGTTCCATATTTTTTAACGAAAATTTGATTATTGCAAATTTCATGCAAGGATTAATGAATAACTAATGTTTGAAAATATCTGCCAGTCGTTTATATGCTATCATGTATTTTTTACCCAAGTCAGAAGTTGTTCTAAAAACGGCTCGTTTTGAGAATGGATCATCTATCATGTTCTCAATCAATTCGTGGTTTAGAAGAAATTGTAAATACTGTGATATTTGTTTTGAATTAAGGTTGCATTTGTACATGATATGTGTTTTTAGCGCACCGCTTTCACAAACCTCTAAGATAGTTTCAATTATCTCGACCCAACCACGGTTTCCCCAACCCATGACGCTTTGTTCTGTATAATTTCTCATAGGGGACATATTCTATGTCACACATGCTCGCTGTCCTGTGTTATACAAACTCCAGAATTTCGTTGATGTCTTTCACTGCATTTGAATTCTTTATTTTTACATATGGCACTGTTAACAGCTTAAAGTCCTTGTCAAAGCAGAGCTTGAGAACCTCAAAGGCCTCTACATACCTTACCTCTGTATTTAGTCGACTCTGTAATGCCCTGTATTCTGCTAAACCCTTGATTGCGTTGGACTTTAGATACAGCTTGGATTGTTGTGACCAAAAGATCTCAATCAATTCCACCTTTTCATAAACTACGTCTGAAATATCATAGAAAACCTTTGGATCAAAATTTCTACTAAGCGGTATCTCATATGATAATACGTTAGAGTTGAACCTGGCTGATTCAACTGTTGCTGCTGCTATGGCTCTGTGATCGTGGTGTATGTCTCCATGAGAATGGGTTAGAATTATGTCAGGATTAGCCTTGTTTATAAAATACTCTATATGATTTATCAGTTCATTTGTTACGCTAAGCTTTGAATCCTCAAAGTTGTCAATCCACAAATGTTTTGCACCAATGAACTCTGCTGAACGTCTGAGCTCATCGGTGCGCTCACTTGGATTGCCGCCTGCTCCTCCTCTTGTGAGTGTATACATGGATACTTCATGTCCCTGTCTTGCTGCCTTGATCAAAAGTCCCCCGCATCCTAACTCAATATCATCTGGATGTGCTCCTATTGCTAGAATATTCACAATAAAAATTTGTTTGGATTTTATTTAATATTATTCTAATATTGTTCTATATTTTTTTCTAGTCAAATCATATGAATCAAAAATACTAGGTAAGATATAGTAATAAGCCAAGTTACTTCTACAACTCTGCATCAAGTTTGATGTTGTACCTATCTGTGGAAATACTGTGTTCTGTTTGTACCGCAATGATCTTGATCTTTATTGTGCCATGCTAATCCATCCCATGGTAGACAAAAGTCTGATTCATTACATTTGTTTATCTGGTTAATATGGCATGACTGTTCAAGATAGACTCCGACTAGAGTTGTATTACCTGTAATGAAAATTATTCTATGCCTGTCCGTGTTGTTTGTTTGATCCTGCCAATGATCAAAGACATGTTCTCTAAAGTTTGCTAATACAACTCTGTACTGTGCGTCTGACTTTACGGTAAATGTATGGGGGGTGAATGCTTTCTTTATAATGTCCCCTGAAGGCATCTCAAGCCAAATGCCCATGCCATGAATTGGCCTACCGTCAGTATCTACTGCATTGACTGATAGAAAATGATGATGTTTCTGTAGAATGGTAAGATAAGTCAGGTACTGGTTAAAGTATGCCGGGAACACAGCGTATGGATTTGGCTCTGTCTGGTCTGTGATGTATACCCACTTTAGATATTTTGTTGCCATGTGGAGCCAGGTGGGATCATATGTTGGCTGGGTGTGCACCGTGGCACCAAAACCAACTACACTTTTTGAATATTGTGGATAGTAGGTATTTGATGCAAGTGTTGACTCGCTTGGATAACCCGCAGACTCGTATATTGCAATGTGGTTAAAGAGCGGTACATCTGTCTGGCATATTGAACTGCCTGGGTTTGCCCGTATGTATGAATATCCAAGTGATCTTGCATAGTTTGACACTGTCTGGTAAAAGCTAAACTCTGAGCAAGATCCTGACACCTCATCGAACATTATGCCGTCTAGCATGTTTGGATAAAACTGGTTATACGATGATATCATGCCTTCCACGTTTGATATCGTTCTTCCTGTGCCGTATCCGGTTGGTACATAGCCTGTGACTACTGCTCCTGCGCTTTTGAGCTGTGTAATTGCAGTTGCCCATGCTGCAGAAGCAGAAGAGCCAGGGCCTGATGACGGATTTATGTTTACCATGAACGGTACATTAGGAAAAGCTTGTTTTGCTGCGAGCACCTGTGGAAGCTCGCTTAGGCTGTACAGTGGATAGTATATTCCAGTTGCATTTCCCCCAAGCCTTGCGGATAGGTCTGTTGATCTTGTTGTATTATGTAATGAAACAATTTGGGTGGGTACCAGTGTGCCCGTCGCAGTATTTGTAAGTGTCTTGCTGCTCAGCGTAATGACAAGTGATGATGATATGAGAATCAAGGAAAAAATTAGTATTAGCCAATAACTCCTGTACCTGTTATGTTTCTTCATGTTTATAGTATCTGCATGTATGGATTCAATAACGTAAAACAATATGGATGCAATTATCTATTAGAATCTACTAGTAAATTGAAACTGTATAGTTTTAAAATAATTTATGCTAAATAAGATATGTATGATAATTCATACTGATATTTTTGCGATCAATGCACAAATAGAAGATTATTCTAGAAAAATCATGACATAATGACATATAGTTTATCGAGAAATTAAAATATGATTCTAAGGCGTTGATATGTTTTTTCAAACTGAATTGTGTATATAGAACATTTGTATCTAAAAACATGACTTGTCACAAAGTAGTGCTATTTAATACCTATTAAAAAAAACCAAATAAAATGAATGACTCATCTCAGATAAAAAATGCCGAACGATGGAATCTGTCGTACGAATCATGTAGGCGATGCGGAGGTACTCTCAAAAAATATTCACTATGTGCTATATGTAGGCAAGCCATGCAGCACATATGCATACAATGCGGTTCAAAATCTGAAGGGATGTCACATCCCTGTCATGCATATGGTGATGTATGCCAAACAAGAAATCCTTTGATGAAAGATGCATACCAAATCATGGCATGACAACATGCCTACAACAAAACCCTTTCTAAAACAGAGGCTTTATTGAAAATTAGGCATCTGTATAAAAATGATCTCTGCTGGTCTGATACTATTTGACAAATTCTCTCAAGGGACGACAAGTCACCTTCCTAGTGCAGTCGTAGAACTGGATTTTCGTCAGCAGTTTTAGCAAGTGGAGTGTTCTTTTTTTTGCTATGTTTTTTGATGCTTTTTGTGCTGTACTATTGACTGGCTTCGTACTCAATGATCCAGTATTCTACTATATTGCCAAACGATGCATAATTTATGATGATTTTTCTTTATTGCACGTGTCAAGTATTTTTCTACTAACTTAGTGCTCTTTCATAACACTGTGAAGCTTCTGCATGCCTTTTCAGCTTGAATAAGGCCAGTCCCTTGTAGCCTTCTGCTCTTTTTGATGATGGGGATATTTCTAAAATCCTGTCATAGCACTGTAATGCCTCTTCATATTTTCCCATACACAAGAGGAGCTTGCCATCATCGTACAATGTATTGATTGCTTCAGGCGAAACATTTGAGAGTTTTTTTGTTTCATGCGTAATGTCTTGCAATTCAGCTGTATATGATGTGGGTTATTCTTAAAGTGACTGTAAGTTTCTTCTGTAACAATCTTATACTTTTTGCACCAAATTATCGTATAATCATGTTTGAAGAACAACTTTGGACATGAAATATTCTTACAAATTGCTTTATAGAAAATGTTCTATCGCTGACAATGCACTGATCTGGCAGAAAAAATATCACAAGCATATTGTAAAATAAATCCGGTAAATTACTCTAATGTTATAATATCTTTTTACAGGCTTGGTTTGGATGATTTTGACTGTTCTGATATGTCATTGTGAGACACACATGTTTTTTCATCGGTAATAATTTTGCATGGTAGAATCTGAATTTATTTTGTTTTTGGCTTGAGTGTTATCATGACACCACTTTCTCCGCTTGCACTGATAATTAATTTCAATACACCTTGTGTTTGAACTACTCCGCTTATCCATAATTCGATCGATTCAATATCATATGACTCAAACCAGTCTTTAATATCTTCAACTGTCGCAACAAAACGTTTCATTATATCTTTTTGTGACAAGAAGGCTTGTTGCTGTGTTTTTGCATCAATCTTTGGAAATAACAGTTCAATTTTTTTGTAATTTTTCTTTTTCATTTTTTCAACCTGTGTGTGGAAAGATCAAGTGTAAATGAATCAAATAACTCTGATTTGCCACGCCATGATTCATGCGGTCTTGGAACTGTATGATATGTTCCAGTGATTGATTCTGGCGTAACCTGCATTATCATGTAGCCATGCCTGTTTTCACAATAGTTCTCAAGTATTGTGTTGCTATCTGGCATTGTATACGGTACAGGAAGTGGATCTTTGTTTGGCAGCTTTTGCATGTAGTGCAAGTGCCAATATCCTCCTGATCCTACTACAAGATATGGTACATGCTTGTTGTCTACAGTCCTTGTGAATCTCTGGTAATTGTGAACGTGGCCTGTTAGTATTATATCTGCAAAACGTCCCGACTCTGAAAATGCGTTATCAAGTGTCTCCTCGATGACCTTGCTTCCACTATGATACATGTCAGCAGAATATGCAGGATGGTGCACCGTGACAATGAGTGCCTTGTTTTTTGGGGCTTTTCTTAGTTCATCCTTGAACCATTTGATCTGGGAATCATCAAATACGCCTCCCTCTGGCACGTTGGAATACAGTCCAATAGTTGTCACAAACGGCGCTTCTAGAGTGAAATACACGTTTGGCTGTGTCATGGCAGGCCTGTTTACCTCTACCGAGTCAGGAACAACTTTTGGCTCTTTGGAGCAAAAATTCCTCACAAAGGCATCAAGTGATGGTGTGGTATCCCCAGGAGCAACATCCCCGTCGTGGTTTCCAGGTATTGCAAATATTGGAGCCTGGTACTTTGCGTACGGCTCATAAAATTGAGGATAGTATTCACTTGCCTGGCCAAAATAATACACCACGTCTCCTAGGTGGTAAAAATATGCAGGCCTGTCAGGTCCTTGCAGATCTGACTCCATTGCCATTTCTACTATTTGTTGTGGTATTGGATACTTGACGCCGCCTGTGTCGCCTACAACATGAAATAAAATCTTGTTTGCATCATTGATTTTTTTAATATCTGCTACAGGGATTACATCGTCTAGCCTTATGTGATATGGGGGTATGCCTGTGGGATTGGGGAGAGGCTTGAATTTTTGATTTCCTAATGCCATATGCTTTGTGATTGATTGTACTGTACCGGATCCTTGTACTGGGTTTTGTGACATGTATTAGTATCTTACAAATTTTATATTAAGCATATTGCATGAATTGCACGTATGATAAAATCTTCTGTATTAATCTTCGTTTAAAATCTTGTGATGTTATTATACGTATGTCTTTTTTACCTTGAAACATAATCTAGTATGAAAACATGTTGTGCATTGTGCCGCCACATCTCTTACGTGAAATAATAAATCGTGGAGATCCGGGACTGAAAAAATGGGCAATCAATACCATTACACTCTCCGAGCAAATAAGGATGCAGCGACAAATTTTTGTCACAAATGATATCATGTCTGTATCAACTCAAAAACAACGCAGAATCTATGATGCAAAAAACAAGAGTGCACTTCCTGGCAAATTAGTACGAATGGAGGGTGATCCTACAGTTGATGATCCTGCAGTAAATGAGGCATATGATGGAGCAGGATGGACATATGATATCTACAAGGATGTCTATGGAAGAAATTCTATTGATAACAAGGGAATGACGCTTGATTCTACGGTACATTATAGTGAAAAATATGATAACGCATTCTGGAATGGCAACCAGATGGTTTACGGTGACGGTGATGGAAAAATATTCAAACGGTTTACAATTGCAATTGATGTCATAGGCCATGAGCTTACGCATGGGGTGACTCAGTATACTGCAAAGCTAGAGTATCAGGATCAGTCAGGTGCATTAAATGAGCATATTTCAGACGTCTTTGGCTCTATTGTAAAACAATATTCTCTCAAGCAGAACACAAAACAGGCAGACTGGCTAATCGGACATGGCCTTTTTACGCCTAAAATCAATGGAGTTGCATTACGCTCCATGAAGGCTCCAGGGACTGCATATGATGACCCATTGATTGGAAAAGATCCGCAGCCTGGAACCATGAATGACTATGTTGATACCTCTGAGGACAATGGCGGGGTCCACATAAACTCTGGTATACCAAATCGGGCCTTTTACTTGATAGCAACTGACATTGGTGGATACTCATGGGACAAGGCAGGCAAGATCTGGTACAAGACACTTGACTTGCTAAATCCCAACTCTAACTTTGAGGACATGGCAGCGTGCACATTTGAGGCTGCCGGAATTTTGTTTGGAAGTGCGGAACAAGAGTCTGTCAGACAAGGCTGGGATGGAGTAGGAATTACGGTAAAGAAATAATTGCCAAGAGCATGTGTGTATACCATGAAAATACACTTTGAGCGCTCGGGTGGGTTTGCAGGAATCAGAACATCTGTTTCACTTGACACTGACAACATGTCACAAGACGAGTCTGCACAGCTTCATGGCCTGTGTGCCAATATCAATTTCTTTAACCTGCCTTCCAAGTCTGATGCCAAAAGAGGCGCCGCAGATCTTTTTCTATACAAAATTACAGTAGAATCAAAAGATGGAAAACACACCGTAGAGACAACTGACTTGTCCATGACTCCTGGATTTGAACGCTTTGTTAACTATTTGTCTGACAAGGCTCAGAAAAACTAGATATTTTCTAAAATATATGATATCATGAAATAATGATCTACTAGAACTTTTTTACAGTACAGTTCTAAGCAAGTTCTATTAATGAACCCTGAAATATAATTTCATAAAATATGATTCTGCAAAATATAATTTTACTGTGTACCGTATTTTTTGTATGCACATCAAGTATTTCAGCGTACGGGATTGTTCAAAACATGACTGACAACCAGATCTCGCTTGTGGGAAAAATTACAGTTGATAATTTACCAAAAAATGAAAAATCCACTCATCATTTTATCAGACTTTTTCTACCAAGAGACGCAATATCGTTTCATCTTGATAAAGATAAATCAAGATTCATGTACGTATCAAAGAATGTGACCTCTTTTTCCATAAAAAAACATGCGGCAGAACCATTGGTCTCAACAATTCCACAAATAATTGCAGGATTTGATGGGCTGAACCAAACACAGTGTGATTGTGTTCCTCCAGATGTCCAAATTGCAGTAGGGTCACATCATGTAGTTGAGATGGTAAACGCGGACATGGGAATCTGGGATGAAAATGGTGTGTTTTTATCGTCTGTGTTGCTTGATAGGCTGTTTTCTACTCCAAGTTCTGATATTCTAAGTGATCCTCGGCTGATGTTTGATGCTTCTAGTAACAAATGGTACGCGTCTATTCTTGATGTGACTACATCACATGTGGGCGTGGCAGTTTCAACTAACGAGGATCCAACAAAAATGTGGAATGTATACTCTATACAATTTGATGGTAATTGCCCGGATCAACCATCAATTGGAATAAGCGATGACAAGTTTGTTGTAAGCGCAAATGATTTTACAAACTGTCTTTCAAACCCCGTTTTTGTAGGTGCACAGTATTTTGTAATTGATAAAAATAATCTAATCATGGGAGTGCCAAATCCCTCAATGCAAAAATTTGGACCAGATGGTTCAACGTTTTCAATTTTTCCTGTCCAGTCTCTTGATTCTACATCCACTCTTTTTATGGTAGATGCATATGGTAACAATAACATCTTGCATCTTTATTCCTTGGTTGGCACCGTGCCCAATGTTCAAGTTGTCAAAAAAGATCTTGTTATACAATCTATTAACATACCGCCAAGTGCTATTCAACCTAACACAACTACCACTGTTAATACTAATGATGATAGGATTCAGAGTGCAGTCTTTGATGGTGGGATTTTGTGGTTCGGACTAAATGATGGGTGTACTCCTCAGGGAGATGTACAGGCACGATCATGTGTGAGATTGGTTGAGCTTGATACTGCAGGACCTACAGTGCTTCAAGATTTTGATATTGGTAATGCTGGGTTTTATTATTTTTATCCTGCCCTGGCAGTTGATCTGTCTTCCAAGTTAAATTTGGAATTTGGATATTCATCTCCTTCTGATTATCCTGGATTGATGTTTGCAGTTCAAGATGCAAGTGCTGGATCAAATGGTATCGTCAGGCCGCAAATATTCAAACAAGGTGCTTGGTATGATGATATCGGAAGATATGGTGATTACTTTGGGTCATCAACTGATCCATCAAATTCCCTATACACATGGTTTGCAGGCGAGTATCATAAAGACAAGTCACCTTTTTGGTCTACATATGTTGCAACAACGAATCCTTATGCTATACCTGAATTTCCATACTCCGTTGCAATTTTGGGAATTACCATGATCTCATTTATTGTATTATCTAGATTGCAAGTAAGATTGTGATGATGCTCTAGTTTATTGATTTTTTATGAATAATAAATCTACGAATCTAATTTTTTATATTGGTACTGCACTGTTATTCATTTCTATAATATGGTTTTTTATCTTGTATGGATTTGCAAACTCTGGCACTACACAAAAACCCAGTATATCAGAATCAATTCAAAACAACACGCATGGAGCGATAGTTGATTACAACTATGAAGTGAAAATACCATCCATATCTTTTCATAAAATAAAGAATCAGACAGTGCACGCTACAATTGACGTAGGTGGAATTGTGACTGCTATCATAGGAGGAATAATCTCCATGGTTTTGTCAAAACTTTTGAATCTATATTGGCCTGATAAAAAACATAGAACCTAACCAGTGAATGATATGTGAGGGACACATGATACATGACAAAACCAGATGAATTTTTTGTATCACTTGATCTGGTGTGAACTATATATTGTTTACAAATAATTCCTACGCAAAATATTTTATATATAAAATCATGTTGACGTTATGGATGATGTGAATTCTGGATGGACATATTATGGAAGAAACAAACATTTGACAGGAAAAAGCCATTTTTTACCGTCACATACAACACAATCGATTTGCCACCTTCACACGTTTACTGCTGATGATATGAGGCACATAAAAATAACTGGCATGGATAGCTTGTTCAAGAGTCAGCTATGCAGAAGATGCCTTGGTGTTTTAGATTCAAGGATAGTGCATCACTAAAAGAATTTGCATGCGATAAAATCTTGTCCCTGGTATGATGATGTAAAATCATGTGTTTTCCATGCACAAGAAGCAAAATATGTTTTGCAAAATGAGACATCTTTACTCTATCATCATCTTTTAATCTGGTGTGATACTATGTGTTTGCAGGAAATGTCTTCTGACAAGATAACTCCATTTCTTGATGCAAAATATATCAACCTTGAAACATATCGAAGCAATAATCAAGCAGTAAAAACTCCTGTCTGGTTTGTAATTGATGATGGGATAATCTATGTTGCAACACCGCCTACTACTGGCAAAGTCAAGCGCCTGAATTGCAACAAGAATGTTCGTATTGTTCCCTCTGACATGAAAGGCAATCCGAGGGGAGAATGGATTGATGCAACTGCGTATTTTGCAAACGAATCTGAATCAATGCAGGCAATCAAGCTTCGTAAGAAAAAATATGGTCTTATGGCAAAATTGATAGGAATTGCAGTGTATAGAAAGGGTACTCCGCTAATAATTGGCATCAAGGTTTGAGGCTTGCTTTATAGTATGATGTAATGATATTCCGGCCCATGACAGTATTTTTCAAATAAACATAGCTAGTTCTTTAATAATTTGAAGAGAAACTAGTATCAAATGATGGTCATAACAAAGGACAACCCGTCCGAGTTGGAGAGAAAAAAGAATCTCATTGATACACTATACCATCACTCTGACCTGTCAGTAGAATCAATATCATACCAGGCAGACATGAGCATCAAACAAGTCCAGGGCATTATAGACAAAATAAGGAAAAAAGAAGCTCTGGAAGTTCTTGTAGAGCACAGCAAAACACCTGTAGAAAAGATAATGACAAAGATAGTTGTCAGCCTGGAATCTGGCAAGACAATCTATGACGCATCGGTTTTGATGGCAAAGAAGAGGGTGGGATCTCTTGTTGTTACCTCGAAAGGAAAACCGCTCGGCATTGTCACAAAAGGCGATCTTGTAAAAGGCATCAGTACTGGGGTTTCATTCAAAAATGTCTCTCTTGAACAGTTTGCCACAAGACCACTGATTTATGCGTCTTCAAGGCAGACAATTGAAGAAGTTGCAGATCTCATGATAAAAAATAAGATACGAAAACTTCCTGTGATACAGCAGGGAAAAATAGCTGGAATTGTAACTGTAACGGATCTTGCAATGTTTCTCTCGCCTACCCGAAGGCCTGGGCTGACTGAATCCATATTTCATGTCATCACAAGAGAGAATGCCAGGAAAAGATAATTTCTCAGATTTTGGTGCAATTAAAATTTAGTACAGGAATAGATTTTGCATGATGACTAGCTTGAGAAATGCGGCAAAAACTGGGTTTATTGGAGACTGGTTTGACACTGATTGTTTTATTGGTGGATTTGGATTTACAGGCGTGTTTTCAGCAGGTGTTCCCATGGTTAATGTTGCAGTTGAAAATTCTATCCTGACAGTATATGATTTGTCATTATAATTGACTGTAAATGACTTGTCTCTTGGCGCATTGTCTAGGGTTATGATCTCCGCAATGCCACTTGCATCATAATCTCCAAATATTCCTACATTTGGTTGGAGTTCTAGAATAGTAAGTGGTATGGAAAATTCATTAATTGACTTGGTTCTATAGAATCCATCACTGCTTTTTGTTATTTTTTGTATTCCATTTGGTTGTAATGTGGCAACTGCAACTCCTTGCGGTTCTGGATCCTGTGTTAATCTACCGTTGTGATTGAACATCATCGAAGTTAAATTGCCACTAAGGTTTTGCATTGCAATTGTCCCGTCTGCATCAGGATTCCCACTTCTGTCAAATGCCTGGTAGTATACTGTATTGTTTGTCATTGATGTCCCCCATGTCCACGAATCCTCCTCAGTTGGATCAATATTGAGCTGTGGATCGATCAAGTCTCCATGAACATGTGCACCTCTTGGCCAAGTTTGTCTATTACTGACAATTCCTATTAGATTGGAAGGAATTCTATCGAAATTAAGCTCAACAGATTGAACTCCTGAACCTCCCGCATTGTATTGGACTGTCACTTTTGTGGCAGGTCCGAAATCATACAGCTGAATTATCGGCCATGCATCAATGAATGCTTGGTTGTCTGACTGTTGTGCTATCTGACCTGCTCTTGCAGAATTCGTATTTAGTGTTTTATTTTCTCTCACAACATGATTTAGTAAATTGGATTTTGCACCTGTGATACTAGATACTGAATGATCTACAATTCCGGTGCATGTTGCAGACACTGTAGCCTGTGGATTTTGACTTCCATCAGATGATCCCGGTGCACTTCTTGCTATTGCAATTCCATTTGTCTGTGAAAACTCAACACCTGTTGCAACTATTGCACTTGCAGGAGAACAGAATTTGCCAAAATCAAGGCCTTTGCCAGAAGTACTTGTCTGTGTAGAGTCTGCAATCTGAGCTTGTTTGCTGTCTGCAAAGTACGCATACCAGTTTCCATCGGTTGCTTGAGCCATTCGCAGTTTTTTTCCGTTTACTGTAACATCAGGTTCGCCATATGCTTGGTCTAATCTATCTATGTTGGGATCAGTTATAATTACTTGAATTACTTGTGGACCTGCAAAATAATTTTCAAAAAATGAATTTTCTGCAGAGACAAAGAGATTTGGATTGGATGAGATGTGCTGTGTAGGCTCATATTGTGGAAGTAATGGCTCTGTTGCATTGGCAGGCATGGACATATTTTCTAAACAAAGTATGGCCAACAAGAATAATGAAGTTGATATCTTACATTCATGTTTTATGTGACTGTAAACCTTCTTCAAGATTGCCATCTGATCAAACCCTGAGGTATCACGGATACTCGAATTCGTTTAGTTTTAACTATTTCCATATGTAAAAATATCCTGTAATGATAATTGCATGAAAGTCATGATGCCTTGGTTTATGGACTGGAAGAATGTTGCCCAGCCATGTTGTATTGTACTATCATGATGTACCTCTACCATAATTGATAATAATCTTATAGTCTAAGCATCATGGAAGACAAATGCAAAAAATGAGGCGTAGATTGGACAACAATTATGTTTTAGGAAGTACATCTGATGAAATTCAAAGACTCAAGATCCAATCATCTTTGTTTGAACCATTGACTAGAGATTCTTTACTGAAAGGGGGAATCCAAAAAGGAATGCGATGTTGTGATGTTGGATGCGGTCCTGGGGAAGTTACTCGAATGATGGGTGAGATGATTGGAAAAAGCGGTAAAGCGGTAGGATTTGACATCAATGAAAATTATATCAAATACTGCAAGGCATCCACAACGCAAAAAAATGTCTCATATGTATGTGATAATATAATAACGTCTAAAAATTTACCCTCTGAGGCTTTTGATATTGTGTATTCTAGGTTCATGTTTGTGCATCTGAGTAACAAGGTTAATGCATTGCAACACATGGTTCGACTTGCAAAAAAGGGTGGCACAATAATAGTTCAGGAATTTGATCATGCCCCAGACTCGTGGCTTTCATATCCAAAACGAAAGAGCGTGGATACTCTGAGAAAAATATATGTAAAACTTGTAAAACATGCTGGAGGGGATCCTTATTCTGGTAGAAAACTGTACAAAATGTTTGTTGACCAACATCTTGATAGTATGATAGAATCATATTCACCATGTCTTGTGATGGGACGAGAGCCTTTCAACTCTCTTGGATGGAAGATTGCCCAGAGTCTGCAGCCACAAATTTTGTCACTTGGACTAATGGGTAAAAAAGAATTTGATGACATGGTTGTTGATCTCAAGGAAATGTCACAAGATCCACACAGTTTCGTACTTTACGCACGACTTTTTAGTGTAATTGGGAAAAAATAGTTCAAGCAATATGGCATTACTGGAAACAAGTAAAGGAAAAATTAACGTAATAAAATATCCTTCCAAGACACCCTCTGATAAAACAGTGTTATGTATACATGGGTTTTGCTGTGATGCAAGAATATTTGATTATCTTGGAAATGTCCTTGCAAATGATGGATTTGATATATACAGTATTGATTTGCCTGGTCATGGAAAATCATATGGAGAAAAAGGAGACTTGGACTTTGATGATTGCCTAGAATCAATACATGATGTTATTGCAAAACTAAAAGGAACCTCCAAACTATTCATTTTAGCGCATAGTATGGGATGTACATATGCGCTCTGGTATGCTCATATTTTTAAAAAATCAATTGATGGGCTAATTTTATTTGCACCATATGTAAGAATACCGGGTATGAAGAAAAGGAGTGAGATTGAACCAAGCAATATTCGTTTTCTATATTTCCTGTTGCGGAAAATGGTGACACCTAAAACTAGACTCTTGGCAACAAAAGAATTGCCTAACTTTTTAAAAGTTGGCGGTCCAGAAATTGAACAGATGTTACATGATAAATCTCTTAATTTTCAGTATACGTATAGATACATTGTAAATGTTCTAGCGCTTCGCAATACTGACATCTCTGCATTGTCTGATGTTGAGGTACCCATGTTTATTCTTCATGGAAAAAACGATAGAAACGTCTTCTCTGAAGTAGGTGTGCAATTCTGTAATCTGGCAAAAAGTGTTGATAAAAAAATAAATGTTTTGGATTGTGATCACTGGTTTAATCATTGCATATTTTATAGTCAAGATACCAATCGATATTCTGAAGAGTCTAGAATACAAATAACAAACTTAGTGAAAGACTGGATATCATCACATTGAACTAACACACAACTGGAATTAAGTAAAACTTGAGAGTTGCCGAATTTTAAAAATTATTTACTAGTGGTAAAATTGTATGCTATCTGAGAAAATAAATTTTGCCAGTATTTGATCTAGAATAACTCATTTAATCTTTGTCTGTGGCTGTAGTTTTATGGGGTTGAGCATTATACGAATTGTTGTTTACAGTTGTTTGATGATATAAATCTGAAATCTATAGAAATTTACATAATTTAGTATAATTATGATATATTTTTCATATTTTTACCCAAAATATCCAAAAAGTTATAATCTACATTGTATTTATCCAAATATGGAGAATATATCTCAATTTATTGCTACAAAATGTGAACACATGGTGGTATGAAATGGCCCTGGCACAGCAAGATCGTCCATCTGATTTGGGTATCAAAATACTTACACAGTGGAATATTCTCTGCTCTGTAATAAAATCAAGGACTATAGTCTATGGTTTTGCTCTGGCTGCTGTAGGTACGTTTTTTATTGCATCTGGCATGAAAACTCCAGATTTTTTTGTACTGATCAAACTCACCGCATCGGTATATTTTCTTGCCCTTGCCACATATCTCTACAATGATCTTACTGATTATGATGTTGATCAAGTAAATGATCGAGATACGCCGAGTTCGCAAAGAAAAAACTATCTACAAATATTATATCATACAATTGGTTTCTTTGTAGTTTCTATCTTATTGGCATTTTCAATTAATGTGCAGACTGGAATTGGCGCACTTGTTTTCTTGGGATTAGCTGTTGCCTATTCTCATCCTAAAGTGCATCTGAAAAACATGTTTATAATAAAAACAGTTGTGACTGCTCTAGGTGGATTCATCGCATCTATGATGGGCGCTCTGGCAGTACATAATGTATCATACTTGGCTATTACATCTTCTGCCATAGTATTTTTGATTTATTTTATTAATGGGCCTCTGAATGACATACGTGATTTAGAGGGTGATAGAAAGGGAGGTAGGCGAACCATACCGATTGTTATTGGGGTGAGGAAAAGTTTTGCGATAATTATTGGTTCTATATCTTCAATTGCTACTATGATTGTGGCAAGTTATTGTTTTCTTGGCATGAATGTAGCAGGAGTGGGGTTGGGCTTAACTGTGTGCGGTTATCTTGTCTTGAAAATTATGAACTTGTCAAAAACTCCTGATGATAAGAAGAAAATGAATAAAACACGAACCACTGTTAGAAATAGTATATTTACTATTCAGGTCTCTATATTTGTAGGTCTTGCATTGAATCAGTTCTTGATTCAGTAAAAATTCCGTTTAAATTGATTTTGTGATTATTTTGGGAGGATTTACACTAGACTTTTGCCATAAATTATTGAAGAGAAGTGTCATAAATGATGAAATGTTTGCATCTTCTCTAAAAATAGCCATCTTGAATTTTTTTGACTCATTTAGATCTACAATCTCTAATCCTACATGTTTATTGTCTACGATCATGATGCAGAAAGGAATTTGTACATACCGTCTATCTATTTTTGAAGGATAATATGGATTGGAAATAACGTTTTCACGTTCCTTTTTGTTCTTGTCTGATTTTACAACCATTTCCTTTTCAAAATAATTTTCTACCAAGTTTGTATCTGCAAGCACTTTAACATTTATCCCCGAATTTGCCTTTTTCAAAATGGAGTTGACGATAAGTTCATTTTGGAATCTGGTGGCAAGAAGTATTTCGTTTTGAGCAAATTCTGTCATCTCCAAAATTTTTCTAACCATGTCTTCATACGATGATGCGATTGTAGAATCTTTTTTGGAGGATTCTTGCAAATCAGAGCTAATTTGTGGTTGCACTTTTGAAATGAATTCCATGATGTCACTATCATTGAACTTTGAATCTGCTTTTAGTACATCGACCATCTGCAAATATTTTGAATTCTTGATTTGATTTGTTAATCCTATGATATGTTTTTGGTAAACTACTTTACCAAATGCTGTTTGTATGTATGATTCATTCTGTTTGATAACTAGTCCCAAGTCCACCAATTGTTTTAGTCTGGTATAGTATTGTTTTTTTGTAAGGCCTATCTTCATTGGCGTGTCAATCTCTGACTTGATTCCTTCGTTTGCCATGAGAAAAATTGTCAAAGCATCATTTTTTGATAGTACTGATAATACTTCAGTTAACTGTACTAAAAGTTTGGAACTATCAATTGAGGTCGAGATCGAACGTGAATTATCCCCTATCTGTTTTTCAGTAACAACTTTCATAGATTTCATTATATCAAATATGAAGAGGGCTTTATATCAATTTTGGTGAATTTCACATGTATTTTCCCATCAAGTGCATGTAAACTACAACATTAATGCGTAAAACATCTTTTTGAAATTTAGTTCTCTATAAATAGGGAAATTTGATGTAAAAATACCTTAAATAGGTAATACACTACTTGAAGTAAGTGGAACATGATAGACGATTGAAGACTGTGCTGGTAATAGACGATAATGTTGAGGTTCTATCTCTTTTTGTAGAACTCTTGGAGTTGAAAAATTTTCAAGTTGTTGGCACTGGACGCAATGGTAAAGATGCTGTTACACAATACGAGAAACTAAGGCCGGATATCACATTTCTTGATGTAGTCATGCCAAATACTGATGGGATCTACGCGCTGGATCTTATTCGAGAAATAAATCCTAATGCTATTGTAGTAATGATTACAACAGATCTCTCCCAGGATACTGCCAAGCGACTGGAAGATCTCAGGGCTACTGCTGTAGTCTACAAGCCGTTTGATATCAATGACTTGGTAAAAGTTGTAGATGAAATTGAATCTAATACAAAATCTGGAAAAATCAAATTTTTCAACTAAAAATGTTACATTGAATCTGCGATCAAAATAAAAATCTGACAATTAAAATATTTTTTCATATCAATTTCCCAAATTTGGTAACTTGTTTACGATCCTGATTTCTTGTTGACTTGTAGTCTATTATGATTGGTAGCAAGTTTTAAAAAATACGAGTTATTCTACTCAAAAAGGGGAGCAATTGAGTTCTGAACTATCACTTGATGAAATGTGGGAAAAAATAGAAGAATATGGAATAGACCGAAAATTACTGGAAGCGACACATCCTAGTAATGAATTACTATTCCAGCTGTATACTGCAGTACTCCGGGTTAATGAAAGAGTACATGCGCTAAACAATAATGATGACAAGACCTCATAAAACCAAGCTAATTGTGCAAACCGTCATTTCATCTTTGATGCCTAAAAGTGCAGTTTTTTACTCGGAATCGTCTTGTTTGTCAAGTTCAGAGCAGAGTTTCTTGTAATCACTAATGGTCTCACTGACAAGCAAAAATGCCGCATTGATGGTTTCTTGTGCCATCTCAAACCTCATTGTCTTTTCTATCACGTATGACGGATCCCTTGGGTCAAGACCCGTGTCCTCCCAAATCCTTCTTACCTCTTCTATCTGCTTTTGCAGTTTGGCTTCGGTTTTGTCTATTTTTTCCTTCATCTTTTTGACTAGGATATCGTCTGCCATTTTGTTTCTCTATGGGACAGATATGTAACACTAGTTAAAAATCCGTTATTTTTGACACTTGGTGTCTCTTGGATTGTCAAATATTTGACCTAGCCTAGTAAAATTAGTGAATCTTTTCTTTAAATAGAAATTTGGAAAATTACCAAAATGCCATACGAAGAAGTCTATTTTCAAAGACTAAGGGAAGAAAACCCTGAAGAATACAGAAAAGTTACCATAGTGAAAATAAAATCATAGTGGTATACGTCAGATTTTTCTTGATATTTCTTTGTAGATATAACGTATTTTTAGATTTTTAAATAAAAAAAGTCTTGATGATTTGTATTCTTGCTGCACTAGTATGATATGGGTTTCATCACTGTGATGCCTTGATCATCTGTTACTATTACCATCTTTGTGCCATCTGGTGGTGAAAACATTTCTTTCTCACCTGCATTCAAAATTGGTAAGACATCTGAAGTGGTTCCATAATCTACCTTGACATTTGTCAAAGGTGACGAACCTGTATTTTGTACATAAACACGTACAACATTTCCTACGCCCATGACCATTTCAGTTCTTGGCTCTACAGACAATGCATATTGTTCGGTGGCAGGATGGAATACAAAAAGAGCAATAACTGCAACAGCTACTGCAACTCCACCACCTATTGCACCGTAAACTATTGGCTTTACCATGTTATTTTCAAACTAAAATCCATTTTAAAGGTAATTTAAGGGTGATGTCATTTTTACTCCTCTTGTTTATGCAACGCCGCAAGAAATACGGAAATGTTTTTTCCGAAAATCTAGTTTGATAAAAACAAGATGTTCTAGCGGTTTGACCAAGTTTATCACCTGTTTGCATTTTTGATGGTTTATCTACCTGCTCTGTATCATGGTATCATGAAAGCCAAGTTCAAGACTACTTGTTCAGAGTGTAACGCACCGATCAAGTCTGGAGAAGAGATTGCAAAAAACCCTGCAGGCAAATGGGTCCACAAGTATTGTGCACCAGAATCTGAAGAGTTACCCTGATTGGTATTGTAACGATCTTTTTGAAATGTATTCTATTGCCTTTCTGGCATTCTCCTCTGGAGAAAGTACTGTATCCAAAGTAATGTGCTCTGCCTTGACTGGCTCGCGAATACTTTTCATTTTTTGATATACTTGGACGGTTGCATCAGAATAATCGTTTTTACGTGACTCTAACCTTGACATGATGATGTCTTCCCGGCAAGAGCATTCTATTACATGGAATTGGTTATCTGCCAGTCCGAGCCTATTTTTTACTTCTGTTCTTGACTGCTCTTTGTTAAACGTGGCATCAAGTATGCAGTTTGTTCCTGCATCGCTGAGGTTTTTTGCTGCAATAAGCATGGTGTCAAAAACTGTCTTTTGCTCTGATTGGGAATATGTAGGACTGGGAAATAATTCCTTTCTAATCTTGTCTGAAGACAAGACTATACCATCAATGAGCGGCGCAAGACTTTTTGCAAGTGTAGTTTTTCCAACTCCCGGCAGGCCGCAGATTATGACTAGCAATTGTATTTTTTACACCTGTGTTCTATTTTCAGATATTTGTCATAATGTCTTGAAAAAATAAAAAAAATGGTTAGCCCAAAGCTCTTGAATGTTTATGTGTGTGAGGTCTCTCTCCTGGAAACTTTCTTCTCATATGACCTGATGGTCTTGAATAAAGCAACTCCAAAAACCAAGCCTCGTGCTCTATCTCTTCTCTGAGGATGTCTTTTGCAACATCATAAGTGGCAGGATCCTTTCCATGTGTCATCATGCATACCTTGTTCCAGTTGACAATTGCACCTTGTTCTGCCTTGAGACATTTTTCCAAGATTGACTTGGTGTCTATTGGATTTGTTGGAAGCTGCAAAAATTCGCAGCCTGACATCTTGATGAAATCTTGTGCATCTAGTGGAAGTTTTCCGCCAAGCTCATAGATTCTAGACAAACAAGACTCAAAATGGCTGAGGTCTTCTAATCTTGCATCCTCAATTATTCCCTTGAGTGCCTCGCCCTCCATTCCTACACAGTGGGCTCTTAGATTTGTGAAGTAATAGTATGCCGTAAACTCTACTGATGCATTGTAAACTAGAGCCGTGATGAGCTCCTTTACGTTAACACCATTTTGTTCTAGGACTTTTACTCCTACTACGTTTGGCTCTTTAACCATGGTTGCGTTCAAGTTTGTTTTAGATATAAGTAAATCGATGGTTATCGCCAAGCTTTATATCGTTAGTATACTGATGATTAGTAGTCTAAGCATGATTAGATATGATTTTGAAAACAGCATGGGCTTTGTTGTAAACGCTACTGCAAAGGCATTTCAGAGATCCTTTGATCTTGAGCTTCGAAAAAATGCTGGCGTCTCGCTTAGTCAATGGCGCGTCGTTGGAGCACTTGTAATGCAACCAGGTCTTACGCAAAAGGAGATTGCTGACAAGGTGGGAATTGAGGGGGCTACACTTGTTCCAATAATTGACAAGATGGAAAAAGAGGGTTTGCTAAAAAGAAAGCCAGACTCTGATGACAGGAGGGTGAACCGGATTTATCTCACGCAAAAAGCAGACTCGCTGTGGGAAACAATGACGGAATGTGCACTTAGGATACGCAAGTCTTCTTCAAAAAATATTTCTGAAAATGACATCCAGATAACTCTTGAAACGCTTCGCAAGATATCGAAAAACTTGATGGCCTTCTCTGATCTTGACAAGACAATACTATCTGTAAAAAAAATAAACAGGACGATCTAGATTGAGCGTTTCAAGATCAAGCGATAGCATATCTGAAAAAATTTCTCCGTCTGCATGGAAGACACTTGCAATTCTTAGCCTGATTGCCACCATGGTCATGTATGCAGAAACAATGCTCGTTCCAGCAATTCCTGACTTGATAAAAGATTTTCACATATCATACGGAATGTCATCATGGATTCTTACTGCATACTTGATTGCAGGTGCAATCATGACTCCGATTACTGGAAAACTCTCCGACATCTATGGGCGAAAAAAAATGCTTCTTGTCATAATGGGAGTTTATGCAGTTGGCGTCTCGCTTGGGGGGTTTGTCACAGACATTTACCAAATGCTTGCAATTCGTATACTGCAAGGAATCGGCATGTCGATGTTTCCTATTGCATTTGGCATAATCAGGGAATCATTTCCAAGGAGCAAGCTTGCAATAGGACAGGGAGTGATAACGTCCATGTTTGCAACAGGGGCCGTGATTGGTCTTATTGCAGGGGGACACTTGATACAAACCTATGGCTGGAATGCGACATTTTTCTCAATAATACCTGTGGTAATTTTTCTACTGGCGGTAATTGCGCGCTTTATACACGTGGACGAGTCACACGTTCCAACAGGACATGAAAAAAATAACACTAAAAATAAAATAGACATCCAGGGCGCAATCACGCTGACTATATCACTCAGTGCATTTTTGATGGCATTGACTATGCTGGAAAATGGTGACACGTCAAACTTGTTTTCAGTACTGGGTCTTGTAATAATTGGTCTTGTCTATATGGTGCTATTTGCAATAATTGAGAGAAGGTCAAACTCTCCTCTTGTCAGCATGAAGATTCTTGCAAACAAGATAATCTTGCCATCAAATATCATGATAATGATTGTTGGCATGTCAATGTTCATGGTATTTCAGACAATTCCTGTTCTTGTTCGCAGTCCGTCGCCACTGGGATTTGGAGAAAACTCTCTGGTTACAAGCAATGTCCAACTTCCATTTGCGCTTGTATTGTTAATCTTTGGACCAACATCTGGATTTATTGTATCCAAGCTTGGCTCTACAAAACCAATCATTGTGGGAAGCATAATCAGTACCATTGGGTTTGCAGATCTGTATCTTAACCACTCGACAGAACTGTTAGTTTCTATCAACCTTGCAATCTTGTCAACTGGACTGTCCCTTACAAATGTGGGTGCAATGAATGTGATAATGCTTGCAACACCAAAACAAGACATGGGCGTATCACTTGGAATGAGTACGTTGATAAGAATAGTCGGTGCCTCCTTGGGTCCTGCAATGGCTGCCATGTACATGCAGACTCACAAGACAACACTTGCAGGAATATCGGGAGCATTTCCTACTGCAGATTCGTACAATCTCATATTTTTAACTGCCACTCTGATATCCGGTCTGTCAATAGGGATGGCAATTGTCTTAAAACGGCAACTTGGCAAGTCTTCTATTACAAACTGATTGTACCGTCAATAATGAAATACTGTATCGCCAATGGTCTTTTTCCAGTCTGCCCTAATTCCAGGCTTGCCCTTTAGTTTTTCTACATAATTGAAAGCAGAAAGGCCGGCAGTTGCACCGCCCGAGCATGCTGCTACAATCTGTTTGTATGGTATGCTCGTAGCATCTCCTGCTGCAAATATTGCAGGGTGTGATGTCTTGCCATCCGGCGTGATCTCGATCTCATTTCTGGTGTTAATTATGACTAGGTGTTTTATAAAATCCAGGTTGATCTTGGAACCCATCTCTATGAAAAGCCCGTCGACGTTGACGACTTTTTCCTGCCCTGAATTATTTACTATTGTGATTGATTGGAGACTGTTTGCACCAGAGAGTGCCTTGACAGAAGACTGGGGGACAAGCTCAATATTTTCTTTTTTTTCAATTGATGCAATCATTTCCTTATCTCCGCCCAATGCACCACCTTTGTAGATCAAGTAAATCTTTGATGCCATTCTTGAAAGCAAGATGCCGGACTCTAAAAGATATGCACCAACACCAATCACTGCAGTTGTCCTGCCCTGGTAAAATGGCGCATCACACTTGGTGCAATAGTGCACTCCCTTGTTTACAAAACTGGATTCGTTTTCCACACCGAGATTGTTTGGTACCTTTCCTGGTGCAAGAACAAGAGCCTTTGTCTTGTATTCTGAACGCGTTGTTTTGACACTGAGGCCTGATTCTGTCTCCTCTACATGCTCTACTGTATCGTAGACCATCTCTCCTCCAAACATTAAAAACTGATTTTCAAGTGTCCTTGCCAAAAGTGGCCCGCTTGACATTATTGTTCCTGGATAATTCTCTAGCTTTGGGATTAGGTTTAGCTGTCCACCGAGGTCCTTTGAAATTAAAAGACATGAGACCTTTTGTCTTGCAGTAAATATTCCTGCCGAGAGTCCTGCAGGTCCTCCTCCTATTATGATTACCTCGTACTCTTGAGCCATCTAGTTTACGGCAACAAGTGTGGTGATGTTATTTATCCCGTCAATTTTGTGTAAATCTACATCTATTGCTGTCTTGATCTCTTGCATATTGTTTGACTCTAAAACCACTAAAACATCGTATATTCCATAAATTGTCTTTACTGCCTTTAATATCGGGATTTTCTTTACCGCATCGATTATGTTTTGCTGCTGTTTATAATCGACATTTAGTAAGACAAATGCCTCATTCACAGGCTTGTATGATTGTTATATCTTAAAAGGATTTTCTGGCACTCACGTGACATTTTTTACATCTGTCTTGTCCTTTAGGAATTCAAGTTCCTTTTTGGTGCTCTCCAACTCCTCCTTTGTTCTTGCCAATGCCACTTTTACTATCTCTAATTCTTTTTTGGCAGCTTCATATTTTGCATTTATTGATGCGGCAACAGCACCTGCTGCCTCTACAATTTTCTTGGTATCGCTTGCTCTTCCAACTGTTGCAAGCTCTGTCTCAATGAATTCCAATTCTTTTTTGGATAGCGAGATCTCTTTTTTCTTTGTTTCATGCTGCGTCTTTAATGATTCAATCTCTCGCTCTTCATTTTCTCTTGATGATGTTATTTTCTCCAAGTCTTGTCTTGCAGAGATTATGTTGGACTTGATTGATTCAAGTTCTGTCAGTGCAGACTCTTTTTCATAATTTATCCTTGACAGCTCTTCTTGTGCACTGTTTATTTGCTGTCTTATGCTTTCTGCCTCGGTCTTGGAATACTGTGATCTTACCATCTCAAGTTCCGCGTTTGCAGATTTTATCTGGTCTAGTATGGAATTTTGTTCTGCCTTTGTTGACTTGATCTCTTCTCTTGCGGATTCTACTTCCTCTTGTACCGTCTTTGCCTCTAGAGATACTGCATCAAGTAACGTCTTTGCCTTTTCTAACTCGTGAGTATAAGATTCTAGCATCATTGCTGTGTTTTCTATCTCTTTTTTGAGGTCTGTAATTTCAGGCGACGTAGGCTCTTCTCTTGGAGATGATGCCGCCTCGTCTTGCTTGCTGTCGCCTACATGTTCTTTTTTTGCACGCCCAAAAAGTCCCATGGAGATAACTTTGATGCAAGGTAAGAAAAGTATTCCTTTTGTAAGTTAGGCTCGCTTTTTCACAAATGCAAAGTAAAAGCCCAGTCCGCCAATGGCAAAACCAAATATTATGAGTGCCATGCCCCCCACTAGGTCTTTTGTGTAATACTGTGGGACAAAAAAGAATATGAGTACTCCTATTGCAATCAGTATGACTCCGCTGCCCTTTGGTCTGTTGTGTTCACTGTGAGCCATGTTTTACAAGTACTCTGAGATTGAAGATGCTATCTTCTTTCTTCCAATGTCAATTATTAGAGGCCCGATCTTTGGACCCCTGTCTGATGCAAGTATGATTTGGTATAGCATCTTGAACAAGTCCTTTGGCTGCATTCCCTTGTCTTTTGCAATCTGGTAAATGGTGTTTTGTAGGTCTGCGGGTTCCTGGTCTGACGATAAAATGCTTACAAGGTTGCCAAGTACTTGTCGCGAAACATCATCCATTTCAATCTCAACCTTTGTTGGAATGTCATAATCGTCTGCATAGTTTCCTGCAAGTGTGATGATTTCATCTACCTCTGAGCTTGATTCTTTTATGGTACCATATTCGAGCAGTTTTTTTGTGACAAGAGGTATTCTGTTTTCTCTAAATATTTTGCAGAGCTGGATGAGTAATCGATAATTGACATATGGCTTTTGCACTTTTGGTGGATTTAGCAAGTTGACATATTCATACAGTCCCTTTGATCTTACCACCTTGGTCTCATTGTCCAGTTTTATTTTTCCAAAATAAATATTCTCAAGTTCATTGTATTCGTCCATCAGTGCAGGTATGTCATCAATTCCCACTTCACGAGCGCCTGTTATTCTCTTGTAGAGCAAGAGTAGGATTGTCTTTGGGGTTCCATATCGAAGCCAGGCCTGTGACGTCAGAACATTTCCAAGTGACTTTGATATTTTTTTTCCACCTTTGTCAAGAAACATTTCGTATTTTACATGGGTTGGTGCTGGAAAGTTTAGGATATTTTCAGAGACCCAATCGTTTACCTTGACTGAATCCATGATGTCTTTTCCATATGCTTCAAACCTGATGTCAAATGCATTCCATCTTGCTGCAAATTCTACCTTCCATGGCAGCTTGCCCAAGTCTTTTGTAATGTCTGCAATGCCTTCATGGCCGCATCCCTTCAATGGTTTTGAACCAATTGTTGTGTCAGAACATTTGTACCTGATCTTTTTTTCATCTGCGAGGTATTCGTATGCAATTGCAGTGTACAGCCTCCCGCAGCTTGCACAGACTGGAAAATATGGCACCACCTCCTGATATTTTTCCTGGCCCACCATCTCGGCAATTTTTTCTCCAATTTTTTTACTGTTTATCAAAATTGTATGAATCTGGTCTTTTAGCAATCCGTTTTTGTATGTATCAACACCGCGCTGAAACTTGTACTTGATTCCAAGCTTGTCAAGACCATCAAGCAAAATGCTGCTCATGTGCAACCCGTACGAGTCATGGCATCCAAACGGGTCTGGAATAAACGAGACTGGTTTTCCAATATGCTCTTTTAGGGATTCTGGCAATCCTTCTGGAATTTTGCGGAGGCCGTCAAGGTCGTCAGAATATGCAATCAGCTCTGATTTGTAGCCAAAGTTTTCAAGTGCAAGCTTTACACCATATGCCCTTACTGCATCGCCCAGGCTTCCAATGTGTGGTATCCCTGATGCACCAAGGCCGCTCTCAACTCTGATTAGATCTGTCTTTCTTCCAAGTGACTTTTCTCTTTGCAGCAACTCGTCTGCAAGCTTGTCTATCCATGTGCCCCTGCCGATTATCTGCTGCTCTTCTTCCATTATCTCAAATCCTTTGACATGTATGGTCCAAGCTGGGTGTAACCAATCTTTCTATAGTATTCCCTTGTGCCTACTGCGCTAATCACTAACAGTCTTTTGGAATCAAACTCTTCTACTGAAATCTTTTCTGCCTCGTTCATCAGGTTCTTTCCAAGGCCTAGGTGCTGTATGCTGTCATGTTCCCTTTCTCCAAGCTTTAACGATTTTCCATAAACATGGAGCTCTCGTACGATGCATGTATTTTGTGTGACCTCGCTTCTATGTGCCATTGTACTTGGCTTTCGCAGTCTCAAAAATCCAAATATTTTATCACTGGAATCATCATATGACAAAAAGACCTCATTGCCCCCTGACGAGTCATAATTTTCCCTCTGCATTTTGATGTCATCCATGTTTATTGCTGTACCCTCTGAGAGTCCTGCCTCTCTGCACCTGATACACTTGCAGGATATATTTTGCTTCCTTAGGTTTTGTTGCACTATCTGTCTTAGGTTTCCAAGCTTTGGTCCTGCAATTATCTGGTCTGATGAAATTTCTCTCTGAACTCTCATTATTCTTGCCCATCTTGGAATTATTTTTTTTATCTCTGTGAGTACTCTAACCATTTCGTCATCAGAATAGGGAGTAAAGTTTCCTTGTTTGTATTCTGCATAAAGGGGGGTGTCCTCCAGCACTAGTGTTGGATATATCTTGAGCATGTCGGGCCTTAGATGAGGATCTGAAAACAGTTTTTTGAAATCAGCGATATCTTGCTCGGGGGTCATGGATGGAAGGCCAGGCATCATATGTGCCACAATTTTATATCCTGCATCCTTTGATATCTGAAACGACTCTGTAACATCCTTGTATGTATGTCCCCTGTTTACAATCTCGTATACTTTTTCATGGAGACTCTGTACGCCAATCTCAACTCGTGTAACTCCGTAATCTAGCATCCAGTCAACGTGTTCTTTTTTACAATAGTCTGGCTTGGTCTCTATTGTAAATCCGACATTTCTGAAATTTGCCTTTTCATTGTTCTTCTTGGCAGACTCTAAATCAGGTGAATCAAATCCGTTTAATGCGTCATAGCATGATTTTATAAAATTAACTTGGTAATTTTTTTGCATGAAAAGAAACGTTCCACCAACTATGACCAGCTCCAGTTTTGTGGAATCATGTCCATATGCAATCAGGTGCTCTAGTTTGTCAAGAATCTGCTTTTTTGGATCATAACTGTTTGCAATTGCATTTTGTGTAGACGGTTCCCTTCCTGTGTAACTATTAGGGGAGTTGTATTCTATTCCGCCTGGGCAATAACTGCATCTTCCATGCGGGCATGCATAGGGTTTTGGCATGAGAGCAATTACTGCAACACCGGATGCTGTCTTGACTGGCTTTCTCACTAGCGCCTTTTGCAGCTTGATATAGTCTATCCCTGTGACTGATGCAAGTATCTCATAATTCCTTGGGATTCTTTCCAGGGAATATTTTATGCAAATTCGCTTGACTTCTTTTTTTACGTCCTTGTCAGTAGGAATTGGAATTGCAAGAAGGCTGGTGCAAATTTCTTTGCATGCTCCTTCAAATGTCACTTCAGATTTTTGCACGCCTTGTTTGAACTAATTTGGGTATTAAATCCTAATCTGGTTATGCTATTTTGAGCTTGTCAATGTAGACGCCCTTTTTGTCTGTGATTTTTCCAATCTGACTGCCTGCAAATCCGTGTTTCTTGAATACCTTGATAATCTTTTCTACCTCGTCACTTGGAGTCACAAGGCAGAATCCTATTCCCATGTTAAACGTCTTGTACATCTCTTCTCTTTTTACGCCCTGGTTCTGAATTTGCTGAAATATCTGTGGCACCTCTGGCAGGCTGTCAAGAAGAAATCCTGTCTTTTTTAGCCTCAAAAGTTTGGTAAATGCACCGCCTGTTATGTGGGCAAGGCCGTGAATCTTGCATTCCTTTATTGACTGCAAGACTGGCTTGACATAGATTTCAGTCGGTGCAAGAAGTGCATCTCCCAAAACTCCGACGCCCTTTATTTTATCTCGTATGGAATATTTTGAAAAAAGTGCCTTGCGTGCAAGCGAGTATCCGTTTGAGTGCAGGCCACTACTGTTTATTCCAATGATTGAATCTCCTGTTTTTATCTTGTCTCCTAGAATCATCTCATTTTTTTTGAGAATTCCTACAACCATTCCTGCAAGATCAAACGAGAAATTTTTCCCTGCTATCAAATCCGGAAGTATTGCAGTCTCTCCTCCAACGATGGGTACCTGGGCCTCCTTTGCACCATTTACCAGTCCACGAACTATTTGGTTGAATATTTTTTGGTCATTTCTGTTTGCTGCGATGTAATCTACAAAGGATATTGGAACTGCACCTGTACATATTATGTCATTTACATTCATTGCTATGCAGTCGATTCCAACCGTATCATATTTTTTCATCATCTGTGCAATCATTACCTTTGTTCCCACTCCATCCGTGTGGGTTGCAAGCAGCGTGCCTCTTGCTATCTCTACAATTCCTGCATAGTGGCCAAACCCAGACATTGTCTTTGCTTTTTTTTGCAGCCCGTGGGTTGATGCAATTAGATTTCCAATGCTTTGCTGGCTCTGCTTTATTTTTTTAATGTCAACGCCCGCATCCTTGTAAGTTATTGTCAATGGATCTTAACTCGATTTGATTGGAATAAAAGAATTATGAAATCAGTTGCTTTTTTGCATGAACAGATCAAGCATGATTCTTCCCTTGTCTGTTATGGAATAAACCATGTTTGATCCCCTTGGCTCTTTTTTGATAAAATTGTATGACGTGCACAGGTGCAGGTAATTCAGAAAAGACCGCTTCATTCGTATGTTTGATTTTACATACAGGTCTGAAAAAGTCATCTGGCTGCACCGCAGCTGGTAGAGCAACTTTAGGATGGATATGGTACTAAAGTCCCTTGCTCTTGTCTTGACTGCATCAAGCACCTGCTCGTCTCGCTTTATGATAAAGTCTGCAAAGTGGTCTGCCACTTCGACTGATATGTATGTCATTCTTGGCTTCATGTTACGGTACTCATACCGTACTATACCTTATTAATTCTAGCTGGGTAGATTTTTTGAGCTTGGCGCTAGCTTTTTTGGACAAATTCCATTTGTTTTTATTGTAGACGCATAAAATTTCTTCATGCACAGCGCATTTGTTTTGATAAATGCAGAACTTGGAAAAGAGCTTACTATTGTAGACGAGATAAAAAAACTTCCACATGTAAAAGAAGTTTATCCTGTATACGGCGTATATGACGTGCTGATGGTGCTAGAGTCTGAATCAATGGAAACACTGAGGGAGATGATAACAACACAGGTGAGAAAACTGGAAGGAATCAAATCCACTCTTACCATGATCATAGTCAAAGACTAGCCATGATGAAATACCATCGTCACAAATAATAGCACTATATCTACAAGAGTGGTCAATTGGCAGATAATATTTTGTTTCTGTTTGGCTGGCTGGGCGAACTTGTCTTTGCAAGCTGGCTCTTGTCATCAGGCGCAGAACATCTTGCGGAAAGATGGGGCGGGAGATTTGTTGGAAGGACGTTGCTTAGCATTGCAACAACATTGCCTGAGATAGGAATTGTTGTTGCCGCTGCAAAGGATGGCTCGTATGGTACTGCAATTGGCTCTGCACTTGGAAGCAACCTGCTCATGATGACACTTGGTCTTGCAATAATGTTGATAATTGCAACAACCCGACTCTCAAAGGCTCCACAAAAATTCATTGATGTCAAAGAGTTCAAGCTTGACAAGATATTTCTTGTAATAACAGCTGTTGTTGGTGCCTTGTTGTTCATTGATGGTTATACTGTTCTTGACGGAATAGTATTCGCTGTACTATTTTCAGTATATCTCTTGATTGCTTTTAGTGAAATGAAGAAGGAGAGGCAGGCACCACTTGAAAAAGACCTCCATGATACTCAAGTCAAGTCAAAAAAGCACTTTACAAGGGCAATGGTTCTTTTTGTTGCAGGAACTGCTGGGATATTTGTGGGGGCTGAACCCTTTGTGCATGCATTAGAAGGTGTCTCAGTTGACCTTGGCGTCTCGGTAGTAGTACTTGCAGTAATTGTCAGTCCAATTGCAGGCGAGATGCCTGAGAAAATATCGATGATACTGCTTGCAAGAAAGGGTGCAAGTGGGGCATCTATTGCAGTTGCAAATGTTCTGGGCTCAAAGATTCTAAACAATACATTGCTCCTTTCTGTTGCAATCTTTGCTGCAATGAGTTACCAGGGGTTTACTGCAAAGATCCAAAACACGCCGCTACTTGAAAACCAGATGATACTTGTCACGGTAATCACTATAGTTGCACTGATTCCAATGTTCAAAAACAAGCTTGGTCTCAAGTCTGGCATCATGCTGCTTGTACTGTATGCAGTAGGAATTGGCATGCAGTTTATTTTGCCCAGTCTTTAGAGCGGGGATGCTTGGATGGAATCAGCCCTTATAGTGGGAGTTATGGCAGGAATCGAGCCCCACTGGAGAATGTTTTTTGAATCATCTCCAACTGCAGAAATGTTTTGCAATAATGTTTTGATGTTGTGAACTATTCTGACAGGTCTTGCAGGGCTTGCCACGCCGTTTTCAATTATTTTTATCCCACTTCGTGCGGTACATGAAAAATCTCCCTGCTCGGGATTTACTGGGTATGTGTACCAAAGCCTGCCAACCAAGATGCCTTTTTTTGTGTTTTTTACAATCTCATCTTTTGAAAAATCTCCCTCCGTAACCTTGATGTTGTGGGTGCGCGGGACGGGCAGCGGTGTGGCTTGTCTTCCCATCGGGGAGCCAGGTCTTGCAGCATTTCCACTGGAAATTTTTCCATTCTTGAATGCCTCAAAAGAATCTGAATAAAGTCCTGAGAATATGCCTGACTTTATGAAAAACTGTGGAACAGTTGGAGTTCCCTCGTCATCAAATGACTTGCTGCCAATACCCTCTGGGCTGTGGGGATCGTCTGATAAGGTAAAATTCTCGCTTGAGACCTTGTTTCCAAGCCTGTCTGAAAAACAACTTCGTTTTTCAGAATATGTCTTTAGGCCAAAGTTTGCAGAGACTACAAATGCTAACAGTTCGCCAAACGCATAAGGCTCAAAGATGATGTCATACGAGTCTGGCTCGATTTTTTTTGGGTTGGTTGATCCTATGCACATTTCACGCGAGTCGTTACCGATGCCATGTGCAGAAAAATCGTCCAGTGTTCTTGTACAAGATGCACCGATGCCGCTGACAGGCTGGTCTCCTGTCTGGGAATCTGTATTGATTGTTGCAGATATGAATGTGGCATCATCTGAACAGTCTATCCCGTTTGTGTTCATCACATGAAACTTTTCTGAGACAATATTTAGAGAGCCTGATATTCTTGTGATGTACTTGTGAGTTGAAGCATTTATCATTTCGTTTGCCATGTCTGCTGCGGCATGACCTGTAATGTTCTCAAGTCTAGGGTCGTATGTTTTTTTCACTTGGGAAAACTTTGATGGAAAAGGTAATGTCTTCCAAAAATTCTTTGGTTTTACAAACATTCTTGTCTCCAAAACTCTCTCCAAGAAATTTTTTTCATCACCTGAGGTCATGCCGGAAATTATTCTTTTTTTGTCAATAACACGCACTGCAACGGAATTTTCTTGGTTTTGTTTTATCTCTGCAATCTCTGAATCTGTTATTCTCACTGTTGTGATCTTTTTTTGTATTGATACTACTTCACATTCATCTAGATGAAGTGTCCTTGACCTTGCAAGTATGTCATCACAATATGACAACTAGTGTCGCCTGTTGTTTCTGTACCTGTATCCATCAAGTTTTATCAATTCGTGATACGAGCCAAACTGGGATGTATTCTGAATCTCGTCCAACTTGTCCGTACTCTCCTCTGAAACAAATGTCTTGATTATCTTGTATGATGTTGTCCGCTGGGCTGGAATTCTTCCTGCCTGTAGTATGAGGTGTCTTATGTCCTTTGGTTTTAACAGCTGACCATGTTCTGAGCCTGCTGCAGTAGAGATGCTTTCGTTGATTAGTGTGCCACCAAAATCATTTGCCCCCCATGATAGTACCAGCTGGGCCATCTCTGTACCTTCCTTTACCCACGATGTCTGGATGTTGTTGATGTAATTATTGAACATGATTCGAGCTACTGCATGCATCAGCAGGACATCTCTGCCGTCTGCACCATTTTTGATACCGTGGTGTAAGTTTTCTTTGTACATTGGAGCTTCGGTATGGATAAAATTAAGCGGGACAAATTCCGTGAACCCGCCTGTCTCTTTTTGAATGTCACGAATCAGTCCCATGTGTCTTGCCCTGTCTTCCGGTGATTCAAGGTGACCAAACATTATAGTCGAAGTTGATGGTATGCCAATCTTGTGTGCCGTCTTGATTACTTCGACCCACTTGCTGACGCTAATTCTTCCGGGGGAAATTTTATCGCGCATTGTCTGGTCTAAAATTTCTGCTGCAGTACCTGGCAGAGAATTCACACCTGCATCCTTGAGTCTGAGCAGATATTCTTTTACTGGCATGTTTGATTTTGTGGCTCCATAGAGTACCTCCTCTGGTGAAAATCCGTGTATGTGTATGTCGCCGACCTCTCTCTTGATGGCCCTACAAATATTCTCGTATGTATTTTTGTCCATGTCTGGAGGGAGGCCTGCCTGGACGCAGACCTCTGTTGCACCAAGTGTATGTGCCTCCTTTGCACGCCTTACTATTTCGTCTGTTGGCAAAAAATATCCTTCCTCCTCGCGAAAATCCCTGCTAAATGCACAAAAACCACATTGCTTTATGCAGACATTTGTAAAGTTGATGTTTCGATTTACTACATATGTTACAATATCTCCAACACGTCTTTTTCTAAGCTCGTCTGCAACCATCCCTACTAGGTGAAAGTCGATACCTCTTGCATGAAACAACCTTGCAGCCTCGTTTACCGAGATTTCCTTTTCCTCTAGTGCACGGTTGAGCGTATCTGATATGAGGGGATCAGAATTTTTCAAGAGTGACTCAAACAAGGACATGTTCATCTTGCATACTCTCTACTAACTAGATTTTCAGAGTCTGAAATTTCAGACATTTTTGATACCAAGTCTTGATTTACCATGTGGAAAAATTCTGGGTAGACTGGGAACCTTGTCCTTAGATGAAATCCTGCATCTGCACAATTTGCATCAATGTCATTTATTTCTGGCCATGGAAATTCTGGGTTTACAAAATCGCGTGTTACAGGCGATATGCCGCCCCAGTCGTTTATTCCTGCTGACAGAAATGATGCATATGATTCGGGAGAAAGATTTGGAGGTATCTGGATGTTCATCTTGGGCAAAATTATTCTGGTTAACGCAACAAGTGTCTTGAAATATCTTTCTTGCGGTGACGGACTTGACTTCATGGGGGTGTCAATCTTTGGCTGAAAATTCTGTAAAATTACTTCTTGAATATTTTGGTATTTTTCATGAATCTCTTTTATTGCATAAATTGAATCAATCAATTCCTGTGGGCTCTCTCCTATCCCAATCAACAGTCCTGTAGTCATTGGGATTCTCAACTCTCCTGCATTTTGGAGAACCCTGATTCTTGCCTTGGGGTTCTTGCTTGGTGCAAACTGGTGTGGCATGCCGCTCTCTGAGAATCTCTCACTTGCATTCTCTAGCATCAGTCCTAGGCTCACATTTGTGCTCTTTAGCTGGCGCATCTCTTCCTTTGTGAGGTTTCCTGCATTGGTATGGGGAAACAGTCCATTATCAAGTGCAATCTCTGATGCCTCTACTAGATATTCGGCAGTACTTGAAAATCCATTTTCTTTGAGCCATTCTCTTGCCTCTTGGTATTTTTGTTCTGGTCTCTCACCTGTGACAAACAATGCTTCGGTACAGTGGTGTTTTTTTCCAACCTCTGCAAGCGTTATAATGTCATTTTTTGAAAGCATTGAAACCTTTGCATGTTCTGGTTCTGACTTGTAGGTACAATAGGAACACGTGTCCCGGCAGAGGTTTATCAGATTGAAAAATACTTTTCTTGAATATGTCACTGTTGTGCCCTTGTGGCTTGTCCTCAAAAGCTGGGACACTTGGTAAAGCTCAGTAGGGTCTCTGTCGGCATCTTGGTAAATACGACAAGCCTCATCTTTTGATGGCGTTCTACCATCAACTAGTCTGTTTAACAACTCGGAACGGAGTATGAGCTTGCTCAACTAGTCATGATAGCTTTGACAGTTGTATTTATCCTTAGATAGTGTGACATTTAACGCGCCAAAAAATGCCAGAAACGGCAAATACTGCCAAAAGTTGGTTTTTATTTTTTTATCACTCTGCTGAAACTGCATCTGGCTTGACTTTTTTCCACATCCATCCAAGTATGACTCCATTTGTAATCCAGTATGCAGTCATGGTTGCTGCAGATATTGCCCTGAATCCATTTACGACATCCATCGAGGTTTTAATTGGATCTGGATTTGGCGGCATGATGACATATGCTAATGCCATCAATCCGGCATATCCAGCAAAGGCAAGAAATTTCTTGTCTTTCATTTTTTTATAAAGCATTGAGAACCCGATTGCACCTCCACCTGAAAATGCTACAAACAATGCATATGCTGTGGCTCTAAGGGTAATAGTGCTGGGGTCTCCTACGGTTGGGGGATTTGCTGGGTATTTCAAAAATGGTATGAAATACAGCACTGCCCACATTATGATTGCAAGTATGATGGCTTTTTTGATCTCACTGTTTCCAGGAAGCGCATTTTTTGAATATGCAAACACTAGGCCAAGCAACGAGCCCGTGGCCATTCCAAGCATTGCGCCTGCAACTATTGACCCTTGTTTTTGCCATATTCTGTAATCACTAAACTGTTTCCAAAATTGTGGAGTGTCCTTTGCCTCTCCCTCTGCAAACTTGTGCTGGTTCTCAATCCCTATTGCAGTGTCAAGATATGGCTCTACAAATGCGATGTTGAGCATGCCATGGACAAGTCCTGCCAATAGGCCTGCAGAAATAACAATCACAAGAAAAGAAACGGTCTTCAAGTTTTTCTCAAACCCTGTCTGAAAGAATTGTATTTAAATCGTTGGAGGGTTTATCCAGCGAAAAACAATCTCTGCAAAAAAATATTTTGAAATTCTGGATAAAATTTTTTTTCACGAAATCAAGATTTGTAAAATCTACGTGTGGGATTTTTGATGCATGTTCTACTTTTTATTCAGCCAGTAAAATTTTTGTACTAAAAATTGTTTTTTTACCACATTTCATTTCTTGGCCTTGTTCTATCTTGTTGAAATAGGAATTTGTTTTCAACAATTGTGTCGATTGACCAGATTAAATATCTCTCATAATTAGGCAAGCCTAATGAAATCAACAATAAAATTATTTATGATATTTGGCACAATTTTGATATCCCTGATTCCAACCACCCAGATATCTGCTCAAGTTTATGGAAATGCAGCATCACATCATGCTGTACAATTGAACAACTGCTATGCATCTCCATCGCCGCGGGTAAATTGGAGCGGCTGTCATGTGGGTAATGCAGAAGTTCATTTTGCCAACATGACTGGGGCAAACCTCTCTTACATTGTTGCACAAAACGGATTGTTTTATAACGTGAATCTCTCCGGTGCCAACCTGAAAAATTCTGTCTTGGCTGGAGGTAACTTTGCATACTCTGATCTTTCTGGTGCAGATCTCAGGGGAGCAGATCTGAGAAATGCCGACTTTTATCATGCCAATCTCTCAGGCGTAGACATGCGCGGTGCAAATCTTGTCGGTGCAAGATTTCCAGGCGTAGATTTTAGCAATGCAAATCTCGCGGGCCAGAACATGTCCCACACAAATATCATAGGTGCAGATCTGTCTGATGCAGACCTGCAAAATGCTACGCTGGTTGGTGTTGACATGAGAAATGCAATTTTTGATGACACTGATCTCAGGGGGGCAAACCTTGAAAACTCTGATGTAACAGGGGGCAGTTTTGCAGATTCGGATCTAACTGGGGCTAATCTGGGAGGTCTTGATTATTCGGGTACTGAAATGTCATGTCGTGGAAGTCCGGTCTGTCATAAAACGGATAGTGATAATCCATGATTGACTAATCACAACTTTTGTTACTTGATGCTATTGCCGGTTTTACTATTTTCTTGGGCTTGCCATTGGGCAATCCTATGTGACAGGGATAGATTGGCCTTGCAATACTTTTGATAATTGGGTTTGGTGCTCACAATGCAACTGAAGGATTTGGAATTGCAGGCCCGCTTACAGGTATTTTGAAAAGACCTACGGCCAAGTTTCTGCTGGTTGCAGGCCTTGTAGGTGGTGGACCGACATTTGTAGGAACTGTACTGGGCAGTCTGGTATTTTCAAACATTACATACATACTATTTTTGTCAATTGCAGGAGGCGCACTGATCTATGTTTCAATGCTGATGTATAATTCTGGAAGGAAATTTACTACAAATAATACCGTGATGGTTGGAATTTTTGTTGGACTGTGTGCCGGTTTTGTAATTGACTTGATAGTAACCTTTGGAGGAGCCTAGGCCTGTGAATTTTGTTAAAATTACACTTGTATCACATGCTGCAAACGATCACATCTTGGCTGGCATGTTATCCTTGTATACTGTAATACAGTGATCTAGTACCGGACTCTAATTGCCTGTATTGTTTCTGTAAACCTTTGCAGCTCTTCATAAAACTGGATTCCCTTTTCAGTGATGATGAAAAAATTGCTTCTCTTGTCAGGCCTTGCCTTCATGAGTCCAAAGTCTATGAGTTTTTGGCACTTGTCTGTTGCAGCATAGTGTGATAGATTGGCCCTTCTTGCTATGGTGGTAATTATGGTTCCTTGCCTGCCGCACTCTTTTGCAACCTGTAATACATCTGAGATCATTCCAAGCTCTGAGCGGTACGGTTGCCTTGACATGCTTTTACATGAAAATCTAGTTAATAAAAAATTGTGACACTTTGTTCCTTAACAATGTTAATTGAGACAAGTGATAAAATTGCATGTAATTTACAGGCTGTGGGTAAACTATGAGACCTAGAAAAATTCTCCAAAATGGCGACATCAAGACCTATGAACTTTGATAGAAAAATGTTACTAAGGAATTACAACATATTAAGAAATATGATTGAGGTGATAGTAAACATGGGATGTTTATTAATGAATGAAAATGGTTTATCTTTGTGGCACAAGACAGAGAAAAGATCCATCTCAATGTACCTATCCATAGACAAACAAAAAACTTTACTTGCGTACCGAGTTGTTGCAAGATGATGCTTGATTATCTGAATAAAGTAAAACTTACAATACCTGAACCTGATCTTGACGAAGATCAGATTGCAGAAATAATGAATACAACGATCAGCGGAACACGTATCTCTGAAGTAGAGAACATAAATGACATATTGACCACATCGAACCCATCAGTGGAGTTTGTTGCTGAATTTAAACCGCATACCTTAGATGATATTAAAAAAGAGTTGCAAAAAGGATTGCCTGTATCTGTTTGGATCCATACTGGTTCAGTTGAGTATCTACATTCTATTGTCATTACTGGTATAGATGACATTGCAAAAACAATTTGTTACAATGATCCCATATATAGACAAAAAACAATTAGTCAAAGTGAGTTTGTAACAAAATGGGAACAAGGTCAGGCGTTGATGATAAAAACAGAAATAGGACGAATAAACAGATATACATTAGAAACATGGCAGCAGGAGTTGTCTGATGAACAGCCTTGAGTATGCTATAAAAAAATACGCAGTAGATCACTACGGCGATCTTATAGTTCCAAACAAACCTGTTTTTGATGAAAAAACAAAGATTTGGAAATCTGAACTTAGATCAACTTATCCTCGTATTGTTGAAGATGAAATATCAGGAGAGATACTTGTAGGATTTCTTGATTTGAAGGATTTAGGAACGATCAAATTTAATGACAAGTTACAGTTCATAGATGCCACACCTAGCGATAAATGTGAAGTCCAATTATCTTCAAGATTAGATCTTTGGAAACAACAAACAGAGAGAATAGTGGTTATTGCATCATCAGATGTATTTGCTAAAATTGAAGAGAGTAGTCATGTTTTGAATCCCCTTGAATTGATTTTGGATCAACTTATTGCCACTGTCAAAGACAACGAAATCAAAATTTTGGACACTGATGTCTATGAACAGCGTAAGCCTGAAAGGATTATGGAATATTTAGAATTATTGCTGGAATTGGGTATTGTTAGAAGGGTGACAGGAGGTTATGTGCATGGAAACACATACGTTGGATTATTAGAAATAGCAAAGAGTGATTCTCGAAAACTTAGAACCGCATTATTATCACATGTCATTAAACAAAAATATTCAGTCTTGCGTCAAGTTTTTGGCATAAGGCAACTTGAACCTTTTGTACATCTTGCAAATGCATATTATTCAGCCTCATTAGAAGCAGAGAGATTAATCCACATGAGTAGTCCACACCTATACCGACGATACCAAGATTTTTACAAAAAAATCACAATGTGGGAATTTAAATCAAAACTTTCCGAATTAGTTGACAAAGGCGCACTTCATTATGATAATGAGTATTTGGTAGGAAACAAAGAATATTTCGACAACATGTTAAAAATGAAACAAGAAATACAACTCAATCCAATGGCGTAATCAAACCTATTTTTAGTTAAACCTGTTTTAACCGTGATTCAACATCCTTAATTTTTTCAGCAAGTTAGTTTACCCACAGCCAATTTACACCAACTCTAAAATACTAGTTTGTCCATATCGTATGTCAATATACTAGATGTTGTATCCATATTAGGACACGTCATTGCACTGTGTACTGGAATTCTCCATCCCTGAGTTTTTCTGACTATTCTGGTCTCTTACAATGCTGATTTTATTGTATAGATCTTAGATATGTATCATCACGGCGCAGTATAGTTGGCATAGGTACCTGCCACAAATGCATCAAGCGTACTGTTGTACATGTTGGCTGCAGTAGTGTAGACATTTTCTGGAAAGAGTTTGTATGTGTCATTGTTCTGTATTACGGAAACCATTGGCGTTACTGGCTGGTCTGTCTGGAAATCCCCTGGTGCCATGTTGTACAAATCACATGTCTTCAAAAATCTCATGTACTTGGTACCAAAGTCTACAAAGCAAGTTGTCTCAAGGTTCCACTGTGAAACTTTGCCAAGAAATACTGTATATTTTCCTGACTGGATTGGCAGGCCTGTTATGGTCTTGGTTACTACTGGTGTGGTCTGCCTTGGCATGACTGTAAATGTGGAATTTGTAACAGTCTTTGCATAGCCGCCCTTTGTTGCAGTTGCTACAACCTCGTAAATTCCATGGGTTGATGGTATGGCCGACTGGTATTTGAAACTGCCATTGTCATCCGTAGTTGTGGTTACTATGACAGTTCCATATTCTATCAACACATTTGCATTTGCAATTGGTTTGTAGGCCTGATCATCCACGGTGCCGACTATTGTTGGAAATCCACCTTCTGTTATTGGGTTAGTTTCTGCCTTCACTGATACTATCATCTGGTTGGCCAGTATGGACTCGGAGAAATGGATACTTGACATTGCAACTGTAAAGCCTATCAGCAAGGTGCAAACTGTAAAAATGATGTGTCTGTTCAACTTTTGGTACTTTATTTTTTAATTGTTATTTGATGAAACCTAATTTTTTTCTCCAAACTGTCAAGTAATTGTCAACCGGACTTTTTTTGGGATATTTTATAAATTTTTCAAGCATTTACTTTATTGATGTATTTTTTTCTGCGAATTGCATATGTTACTATGATAGCTATAACAATTGCGGCAATTGATATGTACAGACTGATGCTGCCGCTAAATATTCCCTCTATGCTGTTTTGTGGAACTATCCTGTAAATTGTACCGTCTGACAAGGATGTTATGTATAACATCCCATCAGGTCCCGTTACCACATCACTGATGCAACCAAATCCTGTTGCAAACACTATCTCCTTCATGGAATCTCCAATGTTTACTTCCTTGTCAGCAAGCTCTGGGCTGTTGAAGACAAAGCCATCTCTGTTCTGGTTTAATTGAAATCTGTACACATTTCCATTGTTACAGTCACCTACAAACACACTGTCCTCGTATTTTCCAAATCCCTGTGGGGATGTAAACGCAATGCCTGTTGGCGCTACAGTTTTTTGCCAGCTAAACTGTGGATCGTGATACGTATATCCAGGATATGCTGGGATCATTGCAATCTGAGTCTTGTTTGCAGGTCCTGCCACAACATCCCATCCACTGTTAAATCCAGGGGGAACAAGGTTTACCTCGTCTCCCCAATCTGGGCCGTTCTCTGTATCCCAAAGGTTTCCTGTGACGGGATCAATTGCAAGTCCAAAACTGTTTCTTATTCCAATTGCATAGTACGGGCCTGGCGGGACAAGTCTGAATATGACTGATGTATCATCGGGTTCTCCTGTTGGATGGTTTTGTAATCTTCCAAATCTGCCTGCATCTCCTACGACCAAATATACGGAACCGTTCTTGGATGTGGCCATGGCGCCGCCGTTGTGATATGCCTGGGTTTGTGGCAAGTCTTTTACGAGTGTCTTGTTTACGAGCTCCTGACCATTCCAGTCATAACTGTAGACACGCTTTCCAAGTGCATGTCCGCCCATCTTGTCTGATGCTGTAAAATACAGATAGACCTTGTTTCCAACTGTTGTTATGCCCAGCATTCCTTGCTCTCCAGTACTTGTAACATTTTCTTGCAGTACTGGCTTGTCTTGCAAGATTCCATTTCTGAACAAGTACACCTGTCCTGAAACTTTTGATAAAACTAGTATGTCGTTTCCCTCAAATGCCATCGTGGTTGGACTGCAGCAAATGCTTGTAACATAGGGCTGGATTACAAACCCTGTGTCATTCATTACTGGCTCAGCATATGATGGAAATATCGCAACACCTGAAAATATGAAAATAGAAATCAGCCAGAATTTCAAATTATTTTCTAATGAAAATATTATTTTATAAATACATTGGGAACAATGTTCTCAATGTTATAATGTAATCTATGAATTTTTTGTATTTTTATTGACTGTATGGTCTTTCCTGCAGTGTGAGTGTTACGTCCATTTTCTTGCCATCTCGAATTATGTGTACTACCATCTTGTCGCCTGCAGACTTGTTGTCTTGCAAATAGTTCAGGAGGTCTTCTAGCTTTAACACTGGGTTGTTGTCTACCCCTACTATGATATCTCCACCGTACTTGTACTTGATTCCATCTATTGTTTTTGTCTGGTTTGATGCATGCAGGCCTGCCTTGGATGCTGGGCTGTCTGATACTATGTTTTCAATTAAAAAGCCAAAATGTGTTGCAAGCCCTAGACTGTCTGCCAGGTCTGGGTCAAGTGTAATCCCTGATATGCCAAGCCATGGGTGCTTGTAGTGGCCTGATTGTATGAGTGCTGGGACAATTCTTTTCATAGTATTTGATGGTATGGCAAAACCTACTCCTGAAAACTCTCCCGTGTCGGTTTGGATCGCAGTGTTGATTCCTATTACCTCGCCGTGGTCATTTAAAAGTGGGCCGCCTGAATTTCCTGGATTTATTGCGGCGTCTGTTTGGATTACATTTGGAATGGAAAATGACTGGAGATTTGGGGGGTTTAGAATTCTTCCTAGCTGGCTTACAATTCCTGATGTCATTGAACCGCTCAAGCCAAACGGGCTGCCAATAGCTGTAACGGTGTCTCCTATGCGAAGCTTTGACGAGTCCCCTAGTGGCAGCGGGTGCAATGACTGTGAGCCTGCATTTACCTTGATTACCGCCAGGTCTGCATACACGTCAGTGCCACTAACGTTGGCTGAATATGATTGACCATCATGAAATACAACTCGTATCTTTTGATAATCAGCTACAACATGATTACTTGTAATGATATGTCCTCCAAGATCATAAACTATTCCAGAGCCAATAGCTCTGCTTGAAGAGTTGTCGCCTGTCTTGCGAACTATTATCTGCACAACGCCGTCTTGTGATTTTGCAAAAAGATCTGCAAGACTTAGTTGAGATCCCGGACTTTGTACAAGACTCTCCAGAATTGAAGTTTGTTGCGTAGGATCTGTTTTTTGTTGTTCAAATACAAATGCAAGCACTATGACCAGTACGATGATTCCATATGCTCCACCTAAAATTGCTGTAGTCTTGTCCAAGTACATGAACTATTCTAGGTTGCTGTATAATCCTTACTCACAAGCTGATTGGATTTTGCACTGTCTCTGAGATCGAATATGTTCTTCCTCTCCATGTTACTGCATTGTTTTTCTTTGCATGCAAAATTCCAATTGCAAATCCTGACACAATCACTGCACTGCCTAGCGGGGCAAAAAATACATGCCGAAATCCAAGACCAAGTCCCTTTCTTGCATCTATAGTGCCTCCGATGTAGACCAACGTTGATGCAAGTGATGAGGCTACAAGCAATACTTGAAAAGATGTGGAGGTGTTTGCATAAAGTGCCGAGTAGACAAGAACTGGAAACGGTACAAACAAAAGGAAAAGTACTGCAAAAAATATTCCTACTGCCATCTTGCTTGACTGGATGTAAAGCGGAATCATTAATCTCTTGAGGGCGTGCCACAGTGTGGTCCTGTCTCTTGCCCACACTGCTTCAACCAAGTGCTCACCGCGCACCATCTTTAGCTTGAATCCCTGCTCCTTTACTTTTTTTCCCAGCGCCCCGTCTTCTACAATCTCACTCTTTACACTTTCATGTGTCCCGACTGATTCGTATGTTTTTCTTTTTATGATGAAAAAACTCCCGAAAAAATATCCAGTCTTTTTGGAAGGATCATTTACCCTTAGCGCTGAAAATCTTGTATGGAGAAATGTAGATAAAACTGGCAGCGTTATTTTTGTCCACCAGTCAAGGCAAAGCATCTTTGGAACAACCGTGAGTGCGTCAAGTCCTTCGCTCAAGAGGTGGCCTACTGCTAATGTGATTGTCTTTTTTGTGTGGATTGTATCTGCATCTGTAAATAACAACAATTCTCCTGATGATCTCTTGAAACCCTCGATGCATGCCCAGTTTTTTCCAATCCATTTCTCTGGCTTGGGCGCTGCCTGTACATGCACCACCTTGGAGTTTTTCTTTGCAATTTTTTTGATTATCTCCCCGGTGTTATCATCTGACATGTCATCAATGACTATTATCTCGTAATTTTCATAATCTTGGTCTAGCAGGGAGTTGACACATTTTTCAATAAACATCTCTTCGTTTCTTGCAGGCAGAATTACTGATACCTTTGGCATGTGGTGCGGCCTTGAATCGTACCTGTCAAGAAATGGTGAGTCGCGAAATGTAATCCACATCGACTTTATCAAAAATAACCATGCAACAGAAACGCTCAGCAAGATAGCTGCAAGGAGATAATTTGTTACATCTGATAGAAACATCTTTGCTATCTCTGGGCTTCTTGCTTGATGCTTTCAAGAGCTTGCTCTGAACCGCTTTGGATGTGTTTTTTTATCATTCCTGTAAACATTCCCATCATGCCTGTTAGCTTCATGTCCCAGATGACATCAAGCCTTGTCTTGCTACCTGTCTGTGCAAGCGTGAGTGCCTTTGTTCCCTCGATTACTCCCTTTGTAAACTGGATCTGGATCTTTTCCTTTGGATATAGTGTTACAGTCTGCATGCATTTTGAATCCTTGAATGCAATTGTGACCTCTCTTGTTATGGTGTTGCCCTCCTTTGAGATGTTTCTTACCTCCTTTGTTCCCTTCCAGAACTTGGGTTCTGAATCAAGATCAGAAACAATGCTCCAAACTTTGTCAATTGGGGCGTCAATCTCAATAGATGCCTGGATCTGGGCCATGCAAAAGATCCATATTTCTTCATATTTATGTTGTGATAGTTGATTTTTCAAAAACAAGCCTTGAGTGGTTTCGAAATCAATTTTAATCTCATGATATCAGAATTGTTGTGACACTGATAACATACGATGATTTTGCCAAGCTCGACATGAGGGTGGCAAAAGTAATTTCAGTGGAGGAAATTCCTGGCAAAACAAAAATCATCAAGGGAACGATTGATCTTGGAGATGAAAAACGCAGCATCATCATTGGCGGTGCGCAATACTACAAGCCGGAGGAACTTGTGGGCAGAACAGTCATCGCACTTGTAAATCTTGAGCCGCGAAAGATTGCCGGGATAGAATCTGGCGCAATGCTTTTGGCTGCAGACTCGGACGACAAGCCATTCTGGCTTACTGTAACTGAAGATGTTCCGCTTGGTACTGGAATCAGGTAATTGCTATATTTTCAAGTTTCTAGTCACTGTACTGTAACTTGATATTTTTTTCCCGGGGTTTAGAATATTTTCTGGGTCAAACTGTTTTTTGATGTCCTTGAAAATGGAATATGTTTTGGCATCGTACTGTAATTTTACAAACTCTGACCTTGCAAGCCCGTCTCCATGCTCGCCTGTTATGCTTCCTCCTATACCTATTACTGCTGAAAAGAACTCGACTGCAATATTCTTTATGATACCAAGATCTTTTTGCTTGAGAACTGGCCTGATGTGCAGGTTGCCGTTTCCCGCATGACCGTAGACGATGGTCCTGAGGCCATATTTTTTGGAAATCATGCCAAGTATTTTCAGCAACAGCGGCAGTCTTTTTACCGGCACAACTGCATCTTCTATGAGTGTAGGCATTGTCTCATTTTTTGTTATGCTCTGCAAACTGTATGCCAAGGCCGAGTTTCTAAAACTCCATATCTTTTTGACTTGGGCAGCATTTGACTCTGTCTTGATTATTTTGCCTGACGTGATTTTGTGAATCTGTTTTCTGCCTTGTACCGTACCATCAAACTCGACAAAAAGAAGGCAACCTGTGCTTGACGGTACTGTCATCTTGATGTGCTTTGTTATGTTGCTGTCTACAAGTTCGACAGCAGATGGTCCAAGTCCAAGTATTTTTGGAGTGTCTCTTGCTGCATCTGACAGTGTCTTGTAATGTATGACATAAAGCAGGATGTTTTTTGGAGATGGATATGTCCTAAGTTTTGCAGAAGTAATTATTCCGAGTGTTCCCTCGGAGCCTGCAATCAATTTGTGCAAATCTTTTTCTGCAAAAACCTTGTCAATCCTGTAACCGCAAGAATTCTTTGACACCTTGGGAAATGTGTTGTCTGACAAATGAATTTTTTTAATCATGCCTTTTGCATTGTATTTTCCTGGAAGTTTTATGACATTGCCTGAAGAACCTATCATCCTGACCTGGATTATGTTGTCAATGACACTTCCATACTTTAGCGAGTGGATGCCGCTTGCGTTGGTACCAATCATTCCGCCAATGGTGCAGAATGGGCCTATTGACGGGTCAGGGCCAATGACTCTGTCTTGTTTTTTTAATATTTTGTCAAGGCGTCCCTTGAAGACACCGCTTCCTACCTCTACATGACTTGCTCCAAGTTTTATCCTGTCAAAATTTTGCATGTCTAAGATAATTCCTCTTCCAAGTGCACTGCCAACAAGTCCTGTGCCTGCTCCCCGGGGAGTCACTGGAATGTGGTATCTTTTTGCAAATTTTATAATTTTTATTACATCAGACTCGTTGCGGGGAAATGCGACAACTTGTGGTTTTATGGTGTAAGAGCTCGCATCAACTGAGTAAAAATTGCGTACGTGTTCATCCCATGATATGGCACACTTTACTATTTTTGCTAGCCTCAGTCCCACATCGCTTGGTTTCACTGCTGGTATCTGCATCCTGAATGCTTAAAAAATGATTTTTTCACAAGTTTTGCTCTGATGTTGCAGATGTATGCAAAGACTATTTTTCGCTTGGGCATACCGGATCTATATTGATCCAATTTTTATTCCACGATGACGTATTATATGACAGTCATCCGACCGACAAAAGTGTCGACTCGCTTGAAACAGGACATCAGGTAAGGACTTGGTCTTCTGGTCATGCGGTGTTTGCATTTCTGCACGGGACATGTGGCAACACATGGAATCTTCAGAAATGGGAAGCAATGGCAAAGAGGGAAAGTAATAGATGCGTTGGCATGTTATTGCTAGGAAAAAATTGCCATGTCCACCCAAGGAAGGATGACTGTTTTTCATTTTACCTGATTGTAGAACAAACTCTGAAAGATTTAATTTGGTAAAACAGGGTCTTTTGAATAATGGATTTTTTGGGTACAAATTTGGACAAGCTTTTCGGTTCTACTGATAACTCTAATCCCTTAATGTGGATGGTTTGGATCCTGCCAATCTTTGTCTTTATGCTGTATGGACAGAGGATCCAGCTTTATGTTACATCGTCTGAAATCAACAAGGGGCTTGAGAAGCTCAAGATGTACCGTGATGATACGCGAAAAGAACTGATTGCATATGTGAAAAATAATACAAAATCTACTGCAGATCCTACTGCATTGCTTGACAAGTACTTTGAGTACTTTACGATAATGCCCGCTGACATGGACCCAAACGGTATTGTGCCAAAGATAAAACATATCATGAGGACAAGAGAAGACTCGACTCGCGCGCAGGTAAAAACACTGTCTCCAAATCTAAGCCATGTGGAGGCAAGCCAGATAATCAACATTCTGGAGGCAGTAACAACACTGCACATGTTGTACAAGATGGTACGACACTTTTTCCTTACTGCTAAAAAACAAAACAACTTTCCATTGATACTGCCTCTGCAAATGATGATGCCTTTTATTATGGAGGAAGCCGAAGCACTAAAGGTTGCGGTATCAGCATTCAAGCAGGGACAGCCAATAGGGGATGGGATTGGCCCTATGGTTGTTGGCAAAATGATGCTTGGCACAGAAAAAAAATCTGTCGCACTTGAAACTGTCCAGAGTGAAAAAGAGTTTGAGGGAAGAAAATTATATCTTTTGAAGGCAGAAGGTCCTGCTGCAACAGTTGGAAGGCCTGCTGATACACTAGAGAAAACCATTTCTGAAAACAAGCCTGACATTATAGTGATGGTTGACGCTGCCTTGAAGCTAGAGGGCGAGGATACGGGTTCCATAGCACAAGGGTTCGGAGCTGCAATAGGGGGAGTGGGGACTGAAAGATTCCAGATAGAGGAGATTGCAACCAAGCACAATATCCCAATCTATGCCATAGTGGTAAAACAGTCAATCAAAGAGGCAATCACGCTGATGAAAAAAGAGATTGCCGATTCTTCTGAGAAGGTGTCATCACAGGTTTATGATATAATACGGGAAAACACCAAGCAGGGTCAGTGTGCTCTAGTCATTGGGGTTGGAAATACACTGGGGGTATCACAATGATGCTGTTCAAGAAAAAAGAAGAGGTGCTTGACCCGTATACTGTAGAGCAATGCAATGCATGCAACAAGACATCCAAACGAAAATTCAAGGAAGGGGACTATGTATTCAAGACTACTGACAAGTGTCCATCCTGTGGAAACGGGCAGATGATGATAGGCAAGATCTTCGGCGAAGTTGTCAAGTAGAATAATCTGTGTTTTTACATGTATCATAAAAATGAAATAATATAGAGGTAACTTTTTAAGCAATGGTGTGGTACCGTACATGCCAAAGCATGAAAACACTTGGTGCCTCGCTCATTGTGTTGGGTTTGCTTGTAACGCTACTTGGATATGGGTTGTATGAGCCTGGCACATGTCACTGCATTTCTCAAACAGGGGGCATTCCAGCTGGATGTCACTGTGCAAATGTCTTGCAACAAGGCATAGGCAGCACGCTGGTCTATGCGGGTCTTGCAATTGCAGGTAGTGGGATGATACTGTTTACAATGTGGTGGCACAAGAAGATTGTACTTCGCTAGTCTCCAAACCATGTCATGAAATAGTAGTCACTAGAACACTGTTCGCCTGAGGGATGAATGTGTGCTCTGCCTGTGCCACTCGCTCTCCCTTTGACTCTACAAGTATTGGGTATGACCTGACAACTTTGTTCTTGATTAGAATCTCTAAAAGATCTCCTGCAGTCTTTTCGTCATATTCTGGGACAAGCCATCTTAGCGCAAATGGAAGCATGTTGAAATTTTTCCATATGAAATCAATCATCTTGTTTGCATTCTCGTCCTTTGTCCTTTTTCTTGTAACAAGGGAAAATATGTTCCTGATTCTTCCCTCCCGCACAAAACCTGACCCGTCGGGAGTCGTGACAAATGGCTCGCATGCATATGCCTCTGTAGACTGGAATGAAAAAGAACCAATGGACCATATGTTTGGGACTGATTTTCCTGCATGGATTGTATATTGTTCAAGAGAGTGGCCACTGAGATTTGCAATGGGTATTCCGCCCATCTGCTTTGTGGTGTTCTCTATTGTTTTCCCGACATCGCTTGATTTTGTGCCGACTCGTATTATTGACATGGCCTCCCTTAATGCCGATTCTGCTGCCAAGACCAGATAATCATATTTTGGATCATAGCATACTGTAACAGCAGTGTCTGCAATGTAGCCATTTATCTGAACACCCAAGTCAATTTTTAAGAGATCAGTATCCTTGACTATTGTCTTGTCATTTGGTTCTGCTGTATAGTGTGCTGCAATCTCGTTCAAGCTGACATTTACTGGAAATGCGCACTTGCCGCCTTTGCTTGATATTTCCTTTTCAATGGAATTGCATATCTCTTCAAGGGTAGAGCCTACATGATTTTTTCTCCTGGCGTTCTCCCTCACCTCTGATGCTATCTTTCCTGCGTTGATGTAATCTTGTAACTGCAACGATTATGCCTTAATTTGGTTTATTATTTAAAATCATCACAGCGTGAGAAGATTAAATTGGGGACATTTTTGTGCAAATCACATCGGGATCGTGGTCTAGCTTGGCATGATTCGGGTTTTGGGTACCTGAGGTCGTCGGTTCAAATCCGGCCGATCCCATTTTCATTTTGGGGTATAGATGAGGACTCTGCGTTTGACTATATACCAAAGTACGAATGAAAACTAGAACTAAATTTTTAAAGTAATGATGAGATAGTATACTGTTGGATTCATTTTCTATATTCATTTTGAGTTTCATTGTAATGCTGATTGCTGACAGAGTTGCTCCCATGATAGTAAAAAAGAAGCCAATTTTGAGAAGATCAGTATTTATGATAATTTTAGCGGTAATGATCACCTTTGTTGTTAATGATGCCATAAACGGGGCATTTCACAAACAATTGACAAGTCAGAATTTTCTTATCGAGATGAGTATGTTAATAGGATATTTCCTTTATAGCGGATTAGCCAATAGAAAAGAAATTCACGAAAAAATACGATTTTCATATTATTATGGTGTCGCATGTTTTACCTTGGTATTCATTGTTTTAGGAGGAATGACGTATGTATTTCTTCCATTTTCAAAATTCTAGTTGAAATCAATTTATTCAATGGCTACCAACAAATCAAACAAGAGTCATATGCATCTAATTAACTCAGACGAAAATATTCTACAAGTTTTAGAACAAAGTAACAGGTACTTGGAATCGAATAAGGATCTATCTTCTAGAATAAGGAGTCTCCTCTCTGTTTTCCATTCGCTTGAAGATTTGATGCCTCAGACAGTAGAAAAGTTTTGGTCTGGTCATATGTTTCCTATTGTAGAAGCCAATTCCGAGTTGGAAAATTCAATTATGCTTTGTAAACTTGGGTTTTACAAACATGCCTTCATAGCATTAAGAAGTGTTCTGGAGCTTGGACTTCTATCGGTATACTGGGATATTGATGGAAGAAGCCATGTGGATATTCAGAAATGGTTACATTCGTTTGAAAATACCCAGCGTAAAAAAACCATGTATACAAAACTCAAAACCAATCAAAACTTTAGAAAATTTGATGATAAGCATGAAATCTTTAATGAACTAGACAATATTTTCAAACAGTTATCAGATTTTGTACATACCAAAGGACGTTCTCATTCTAATATGGATTTAGGCAATTCTACTTGCAATCGCTTCAATGAAAAATCCTTATTGAAATGGTCTGAGTTGGTGATCAAGGTTGCTAAATCTGTAATTATCTTGCATATTCTAGAGTATCCAGTTGCATTACAGTATACTCCCATAGAACAAAAATTTGGTATTAATGGTCCCGCGGGAACATTTCTGGAACCTTATCAAGTAGAAAGAATAAGACAATTTTTTGACAAGGATATTGTGGAAACTTTGCAGGACATAAGTGATAACGATCTTGAAGCTAAAAGTTTAGCTCAGTGGGTAAGTGAACAACCAGATATTTCGGAGGTAGAATTTCAGGCACAGATCGAAGAATTCGAAAAAAGACATGAAACATTAAAGGAATAAATCCAATTTTTACTACATAGATATTTTACAGGTTTCTTAATACAAAGAACTTTAGTTTGACTGATAGTTCACATCCTAAAGAAACTATTCATTATATACCGGTTTTTGATACTTTCTTACATGATGGCAGACAATATGAAAATATATGTTGCAGGGCCTTATACTGCATCTACTGATTTAGAAATACAGAAGAATGTCAATAATGCTATTGATGCGGCTATTGCGATTTATAAAAAAGGACATTATCCGTATCTTCCACATTTGACTCACTGGATAGAATTACGAAGTCAAGAAACAAAACAAGGTTTGAAATGGGAAGATTACATAGAAATGGATCATGCGTGGTTAGAGGATTGCGATGCATTACTACTTTTGGCACCATCACGTGGTGCAAATCTTGAATTAGAATATGCAAAACAACATGGAAAGAAGATTTTCTTTAACATTAAAGAAATTCCAGAACAAAAAATTGAACATAGATACCAGTTTGCAAAATAAGTTGCATGATGAACTAATTACTTTTTGATGACAATGAACTACTGAATCTTTTTGACAGGAGAGGCCAAATAACTCTATAAAGTATGTTCAAACTTGTTGCTATAATTAACATGACCCAATCAATTAATTTTCCACCTAGGAACTCATCACCGATTCCTTGTAAATAGGTTCTATAGTATCCCCATAAAATAATGAATGCTAGAAAGAAAATAGAAGATCGGACAATTTTAAAGTGCTCTTGTCTGCGTTGTTCTTTGGTTTCTTTCTTATATTCGTTATTTCGTAGAACTACCCATATTAGATAAAGAAGGAATATAGCTGCTAATACGCCAAGGAAATCTTTGATATTATTAGTGAATATGAGATAAAAGTAAAAATACAAAAGAATCAGATCAATAACAAATCGTGACACATTTTTGTGAGGTTTATCTTCCACTGCCTTATGATAACCAATCCAACTGAGAACCACTGTCAAATATGCTGACAGTAACATCATGGTTGCAAAATTAAGCTTAAAGGGTACAAGTATTGCTTGGAAATTCAGAAAACTGGCTGCAATAATTACTCCAAAAATAACATCTGCCAAATCTAAGTAAATTTCCCAATAATCCTTTTTTCTATTAGAATTGCTCACTTGCTTGTTGAATCAATGCTATAAAATTAAACAATGCGGTTTTCAGAGAAATCATTTTTCATAATATTTTTACGATGATCGTATGTCATCTTAAGTTTAAGATACTAAATCTTCATACTGTTATTATTTAATAACATATTATGGCACGAGATATTATGTCTACTAGAAAAGAGAGATTTGGTTTTCTTAGTTATTCCTCAACAGACAAAGAGTTTGTAGAAAATCTAGCCATTGATTTAACAAAATACAAATTTCCAATGTTCTTTGATAGGTGGGAAATTAAAGTTGGAGATTCTATAGTAGGAAAGATTGATTCTGCTCTTGGTAAAATGACAGATTTGATAATAATATTATCAACAAATTCTGTTAATTCCAATTGGGTTAAAAAAGAACTTTCCTCGGCAGTAATGAAGAAACTGAAAGATAACTCAGTAAGAATTCTCCTAGTATTAAAAGAGAAATGTGAAATCCCATCAATAATAATCGACATAAAATATGCAGATTTCACGAATGGTTATGAAAATGGCATCTTGGGTCTAGTATGCGGATTAGACTTGACAATTATGAAAGATGAATTTACAGTAGATATACTTGCATATGTAAAGGCAATATTGTATCACGAAAGCATTACTCGGATTATTCAACATACAGGGCAAAAACGTAGGCTGATGTGGATTGAAGCACGTGAAGAAGATGGGTCTGTGGAGCCAAGAGTTGTAGAACCATACAGCTTTAGACATAGAGGAAAAGGAGGAACCGTACTCTTTTTTGCATGGGATATACGAAAAAATGCCATTCGAGGTTTTAGAATGGATAGAATAAAAAATGTAACAGAGTTAGAACAAACTTTTACTCCTAGATTCCCGGTTGAATTTTAAAATTAATCTGATATCAAGTGTTATTAGACTAACTAATGGTACACAAAATTTGTGATTTAATTTTATTTGAAATTTTATTATACTGATTCAATTTTATTTTTCTTTTTACATTCCACAAAGTCTGCTTTGATATTCCAAATTTTTTAACATCTCTTGGGTTTAATTTCAAAACATCTTTTGCAATCTTAATGAATCTTTGTTCTATGTTTTCAATATTCTCATAGATTTCATAACTATCCGAACTAGTTCCTAAAACCTCTGATTCTTCCAAATTGTTGCTTTCCTTTCCAATGTGTACTATTCCAATGACATCGACATACTTTCTTGCTAATATTCCAGTATTGCCATCAAATTTTGATTCATGATGACCAAGATAATCCCTAAATGTACTCCAAAAGGTCTTCCAGTACTGCTTTCCTCTTAATTTGTGCCTAGATTTGTCATAATAATCCACAAAATAGTCATAGACTGCATGTTTTGCAGGATTCCTATAGGGCGCAATTGGCTTGATTTGAGAATTTTTCTCATCAGTGGCATTTGCAAATCCCACTAGAGAGAAATTTGACGGTTTGATTTGATGATGATAGTCTTTACCCTCGTTAAATTCTCTTAATCTATCAAGTATTCTAGGAGTTGAAATTGAAAGTTGAGACAAGGCATACTTGTTTTCATATTTTTCAATCAGTTGTTCCATGGATACAGTTCCATAATGCAAACCGAGAATATCATGCCAAATTATTTTGTGCCAGTCATCTTTTTTGTCGGAGTCATTAGCAAATGGATCTAAAAGATGCCCCAGACCATGAGATGAATAATTTTCTTTTTCGATTATAATTTTATTATCTTCTATTGTATAAAGACAGTATCTTTTTGCAGATATTCCATAAAACCAAACATCTTTTCTTTCTAGTTTGAATATCTCCGTATTAAAACTATATGGGTTTAATGACTGGAAGAATTCTTGAATTTCTTTTGTATGCTCTGAATGTACCATCATAGAATCTGTATCACAATATGCATGACTAGAACCATTATTTGATAGCAAAATTTCCGTTACTGCAAGCAATAATCTTGATGCAGATGTTATACACACAGCAATTATGGGATTGAACATAAACCCAGATTTTTCAATCTTGGTTTTTTCTTGTTGAAAATGATACAGACCATAGACATCAATTGGAACCTTGTATGATTCTTCCAAAGTGTTTATTTCAACAAAAATTCCATAGCTTATTGCATTTGTTATAATCTTGACTACGTTTTGTTTTCTGTCATAATAGGAATATTTAGAATCAGTTTCTGTAAAACCATCACGTTTCTTTTTCAAGGTTTGTCTATATTCGATTAATTCTTTGAATAGATCTTGAGTGTAAGGATTGATCTTGACTCCATGAATGTCTATTTTTTCTAGTCTCTTTTGTGTGCCTATTGGAACAAATCTAATAGCACGCAATATCTTGGGTGTTCTTCCTGTGTATAGTTTTGAGGCAATTACATCAGCAAGACTGTACCAAAGGGGCGTTTTAGAAGAAACGTGGCTTGTGCCTATATTCCAGACGTGTTTTTGACCATATTTTGCCCTGATGGGAAGCACATCTTCTTGAGGTTCTACAAGCACAATTGCCTGTAATTTTGTTCAGTTTTCCTTGTTTTGGATATCTCTCAAAGTGACTCCGTCTACAAATTGGATTATTTCTTGGGTTGCCTCAACGTGCTCTATATGATCTGCAATTACGAATTTCCAAAGATTTTGTAGTGTACAAACGGTAGGATACATACTAAGAAAGTCAAGTACATCCACTTTGACAGGAGTCTTTCTAATCTTGCATTCTGTCCTTCCACCAAAATATCCCGTCATTATATTTCCAATTATTTCATTTGAGAACTTTGGGCTTTTATCAAAGAATGGTTTAACACCCATTTTCTTGAGAAATTCTTTTCCAATTGATGCAGGTGTGTAGGCTCTAATTACAGGAATTTTCAATCCGTAAGTATCAAATTCTTTTTTCGTATTTTGGTATAGTGAATAGGTAGATTTTACATCGTTAATGCAATAATTAATGTATGTAGTGTTGATAACTCCATGTTCTTTTGCTTTGTATTTTTGAAATTCTGTATCAAATGCTTTACATGCACTTTCAAGAGAATGTTTTGTATCGGTAAGGGCATGGCACAAGGTACGAAGATCAACAAAATTCCCTTTGAACCCGTTCCATATCATTGAATTTGCCCACTCGATAAATGATAACGTGTTTGTAGCATGTGTGACATATAATCTTGGATATTTTAGATTCTTGGAAAGTTCAAGTGAAAATGCATCTTTTCTTTTTCTAGCATTAGTTGATTTTAATACAATTCTTGTAAGATCGAATGGCAAGTTAAATCCAATACATAATGTCTGAAGATCATAAACTTCACCAAGAAATATTTTACGAAAATCTTCTAGTGTGTACAATGAAATATTGTTTTCATTAGAGTATGACTCCAGTATTGCCAATTCTTTTGGTTTTACAATTATGGGATCGTAAAAGAGGCCTTTTTCTTCAAGAACGCCATACTGATAAGTTTCAAAATACCCGAATTTGAGGTTCTGATATAGGTCTGTAGTAGTTTCTGTATCAAAGACTAGAACCCTATCAAATGTGGGATTTGCGTTATCATCTGGTCTTTTGTATGATTTGGGTTTATTTTTACCCAAATTACTCTTTTTGGGCACGGTGTAGGCACGAATGGCGATGGTTTCTTCATTCATACAGTATCACCATGAAGAATATGATCAGATTTTACACGCATAAGGTCTGAGAGCCCTCTTAACATCAATCCTTCTTTGTACTTGAGACTGTTGTCTTTACTTGACCATTCATCTGGCCATGAAATTTGTTGTTTCCTTGAAACTTTACCATGACAATTTCTACACAATGAGACAACAAGAGAACTGTTGTTTTTCCCTGCAACATGATGATATTCCAGATCTAATGGATCATCGTGCCCACAGATTATGCAAAATCCTTGTCCTGTTGCAAATTTATCAGTCCATGTCTTTTCTGCAATTAATCCTAATATTTTGGTAAAGTAATCTTTCATTTCAATTACTCCTGTAAATATCGAAGAATTCTGGTTCTTCAATACGTTCAAGAATTTGCTTTATCTTGTCAACATTGATTTCGAATTTGTGTACTTTGCCTTTAATGTCTCTGATTTTTATTTCTTGGAACGACTGTAATTTGGTCATATCATTTTGATCTAGTCTTCCAATTGCACTATGATACTTGCCAATAAGTGATGCTTTTTTTCTGCCTTTTACTTGAATGAAAACTTCTTTTCCGTTTTCATAGATGCTCATTTTACGTAATAGACTATCAGATTTTCTTGCAATTGTTTTACGATTATTTACTCTTAATGTAGAACCAACGTATTTTTTTATCGTTGAAACAGAAACTCTAGTTATTTTTGATGCTTTTTTTAGTAAAGAACCATGACGTATCAAGTATAATGCTTCAATCGAATCATGATATTTTGCAAGTTGTTTTGGAGTGAGTAGATCTAAATCTACTTTCCAATTTTCATTCCTTCTTTTCATTTTTAACCCTCTTTGGTTTTATGACAAGTTCCTTGTTCTTGCCAAGTGACAGTTCTACAAAATCGCCTACATCAAGCCCGACTATCTCTAGCCAAAACAAAGGCAATGTAAGCATGCGTGTATAACTGCCGATTTTTCCGATTTTACGAATATTTGTTTTAACCATGACATAGTATATGGAGGCGAAAACTTAAACTACTCCAATGAGTTGAGTAAACTCAAGTCAATGGTGCAATATACAGCTAGACAGCAGAAATATGATGAGGGAAAACATCAAGAAGACATACTTCTAGCGCTTGAAAAATCTCCTAAAACATTCAAAGAACTGGAAAATGCAGTATTATTTTCTCATACTACTCTAAGTAAGCACTTAAAATTACTCCGAAAAAATGGATTGATTACAAAAACAATTCATAATGAAAACGAAGCCTACAAGCTAACAGAAAAGGGAGAATCTGCATATAATGAAATTTTTCTGTTACAGAATATTTTAACCGAGATAAAGGAGCGAGGCGGGAAATATCTTTCAGGTGGAGTCCCAATGGCTCCAGTACCAAAATCTGGTAAACCAGAACCATTGTTTTGGCCTAGCACGGTTCATGTTGCTGTAGATCAGAGCATTGATCTTTTTCAGCTAATCTCTAAAGAGTATTTGATTAGAATTCAAAATGAACTTATCCGTCACATACTTGAAAATATTCAAAACAAAAAACTGGATTTACGAGACGATAAAACAGGAAGTATCATTTTGGGCATATCGCTAAACTATGATGAAATAGTCAAAATGGTAAAAAATGACTCTTATGAAAAATGGGGAAAACTGTGGAAAAAAGAAAAAGCGATTGATGCCATATGGATTCAAGATAGTGTAACTCCACATACTAGACCATATATTCTCAAATATCACATAGGAGACAAGAAAAAATGAATCCATTATTAATTTCAGGCTTTGGTACATCAATCAATGTAGAAAAACGAAAACTAGTCATTCAAAACAAGTTAAAAAATGAGAAACTAGAGTTTTATCCACATCAAATTGATCATGATAGCATAGTAGTAGATGGACATTCTGGTAGCATAACATTCGAGTCCATGAGGTGGCTTTTAAAACACGATGTCAATCTCACGATGTTAAATTGGAATGGGAATCTGCTAGGAGTAACCCTCCCACAAGAGCCAAAAATAGGTAAAGTAAGAATAAAACAGTACCAAAAGTATCTTGACAACGAGTTCAGGTTTAAAATTGCCATTGAAATTGTTAATAGCAAAATAACAAGTTCATTGAATTTAATTAAAGAATTATCAAGATTTTATAATGTTTTAAATTTTAATAAATTTAATAAACAATTTAACAATGAATTTAATAATTTAAATTTTAAAGATCAAACAGGCACAATTTCAGATAAATTGAAAAAATTAATGAATTTTGAAGGTCGGATTGCCCAAATTTATCTTGATCAATTTAAAAAATTAGTTACAGAATTGGCGCCTGATTTTAAATTCGTGGGAAGAATGAACAAGTCTAACTCGTGGAATGCCAATGCATCCGATGAAATTAATGCCTTGTTAAATTACGGATATGCCATTTTAGAGTCAGAAGTTAAAAAGTCATTAAACTCTATTGGTTTAGACCCAACTATTGGCTTGTTGCACGAGTTAGCATATGCTAAAACTCCGTTAGTCTATGACTTTCAGGAGTTATTTCGATGGATTGTAGATTATTCAGTTATCCAATTACTTGACAGCAAGCCCAAGTTGAAGAAATCAGATTTTATTGTGACAGAGAATTATAATATAAGATTAAAAGAGTCAACTGCCAAGGCATTAATTTTAAAAATTAAAAATAATTTTAATTTAAAAGCCCCGTTTAAAGGCAAGAATTACACCTATGAAAATGTTTTATTTTATAAAATTCAAGACTATGCAAATTTAATAGCTGATAAAAGTGATAAAATTGATTTTAAAATTCCAGAATTTAAAATTAAAAACGAGGATACTTTGGATTTTAAAGGGAAAATACTGAAAATGACGCCTGATGAGAGGAAAAGACTTGGAATCAACAAATCTACGCTTTGGTACATGAAAAAGAACATACAAGATGGTAAAAAAGTTAAATTTTACGATAAAAGTTTGTTAAAATTTAATAAAGATTAATTTAAATTTTTAAAACACTCATTAAATTTTTAAAATCACGTTATCTTGCCATATGACTGTATATAATCCCAGAAAAACAATCAATACCGTCAATGATATGATTGACAGAATTTCTTTTACACCTATATCTTTTGCACTTTTAATTTCCTTACCTTTAGGCAGTTTTGGATATACATAACGATGAAGTATTTCTAAAATCGTTCCCCCTCCCAATGCTATTGAAGCAAACTTTACTTCATCCCAATCAACAGAGCCAGAATTAGGCCTAAAGCTGTATATGACAAATACAAACACGCCAAGAAATTCGAACGGTAGCGATGCCACATATTTGCTATACAGAGGCCAGAATTCCTTGCGAAGTCCTTTTAGTTTGGAAATTAAAATCCATTCCATTACAAAACTACCCACGAAAAAGAAAGCAAACCCTTGATAGATCACAACAGCAAATTCCCACGATAATCTCAGAGATGGGAATAATACCATGATACTAAGAATGGTTACAATCCGTATTGGTGGCAAAAAACTTAGTATCTTACTTAAACGAGTAGGTGCACAATCATCAGACATATTCTAACATGTGACAATAATAGTTTGTATTTGTTGTCTTAGTATTCAATATTGAGATTGAGAGTATCATCTCTTTTTTTGGCATATCCTAGAAATGTGAGAAATCTGATCTCCTCCTCAAAATGACATATTATGATTGCAATCTTGGTCACTTCTTGCACATATTCAACAAATTTCGAATAAGTTAATGAAAACATTTTTCCTTTATCATTAAATTCGATTTTTTTATTTATTGGATCTATATGATAACTAACATGTATTATAGAATTCCTTGTGCGTGGATCATATTTTTCCACTAGAGGATTGAACATTTGATCAGATTTTAGTTGATTGGTTAGATTTCCAATGGGAATTTTCTCTTTAATTTCCGTAAAAAGTTTGTATTTATCCTGTATGATTTGTTGCATACCAAAAAGCACTACAATTAGCGGTTCCAAGAAACCCGATATTTCTTTATAGTTTTCTACATATTGTTCCACTATTTCCTTTGTAATTCTTTTTCTAGTCTTCAATACAGATCGTATAATCTCGTTAACCCTAATGGCACTTTGTGACATTGCAAAAACATCATCAGGTCTCATGGATTTTATGAAATTGTTAATTTGTTCCAGTTTTCCCATCTGATCTATGGTGTGAAGAACCTTATGTATTGTACCCCGCATTAATGTCCTGTAATTTATATCTGGAATGATTTTTTCGTAGGAATTTTTCGGATTGGATATTTGAGCCAATTCAAGTGCTGGATTATCTGACGTTAATCCCAAAATAGATTTTAGAATATCATCTGTTAGATCCATTCGTTTTTGTAACTTTGCGTGTTCCGCAATGTCTTCACTTGCAATGGAGTTTTCTTTTCGATTGTAATCATTTGCCAATTCAATGAAATTTTTAATATTCTGTAAATCATTGTTGTCATAATGCATTGACATGTTTTCTCCAGTTAATTTAGCTGCATATGGCTTGAATTCATGAATGAAATCTTTCATGAATTTCTTGATTTCTTTATCGCTTGGAAGTTTTTCTGGATTACTATCATTGCTCATGATATAATCAAATCTAGGTCAATCATATCTTTATTTATGCTAGATTCAACCTAAGCATACTAGATGGAAACAGAATGGAATAAACTAAGTATATTGATAATTTCCATCTTGGCCACTGCTGGAATGGCCATAAGCTTTTTTGTAAATTATCCGATTGCGGGTACTGTTATAGGTGTGACAATAGGTTTTGTATTATCATATGTAGTTCAGACCAAAACACAACGAAGAGCATGGAAGAGAGATTTCATAATAAAAACCGTAGACAGTGTTTATGGCCCCCTTTATGATGAAAGCATCCTAATTGAAACAAGATATGATTTACTATCAAGTACAAGACATTACTATCAATTCATCGTCAATACTTGGAAAGCAATAAAAAACAATTACACTTATCACCTAATAGAAGACAGCAATTTTAGAAAAGATGTCGAGTCATTCTATGATTTGATTGATGAATGTAATCTTCTTACTTCGTATACTTATGAAAAGGTGGGGAAAATAATATCATCCAGAGGTTCAGAGTTTTATAAAATGGACGTAATTGGTCTGGGTTATTTTTTTAAAATTCATACTGGAAGAGAAGAGCCAAATTTGTCAGATTGTTTGATTCATGGAATACATCCAATAGACACCTATACGAAATCTAGTCAAAGATGGGAAATACAGGTAACATATAGAACAGACAGTGGTGGTCAGACATCTAAAATGTTGAATTCTGACAAAGATTTTGATGAATTGAAACTCTCTGGAAGATCATGTTAAAAGATGTCAATAAGGATCAAAAAATACAAAAAATGAAAATAGAATATGAAAAGGTTCAGGTTGAAAATATCAAATTACGTGCAAAACTAGTAGAGAGAATACAACGTCAATGGAAAGTTTGAGATGATTTCTAATAAGTATGATGAATTAAAAAAGATAATTTCCAAAACTATCGATACTAGAATCATCGAAACTTGTAAACTGTCGGTAAAAGAATCATCGAAACTTGTAAACTGTCGGTAAAAGAATCATCGAAACTTGTAAACTGTCGGTAACTATTCCTCAACTATCGGTAAAATTCGAGAAACTTGTATCATGAATACATCTGAATTTGATGATTTGTTGTTGTCAGGTACAAGCAGTGCCATGTTTCCATATGACGAAACATATGATCATCTTTATCTTCTATTATTTTTTGATAGTCATACATGAGTCTGCCAAAACAAAGAAAATATTCAAAATTAGCAATTCCTGCAGCTGTAGGGGCAGCAGTAGTTTTTGTAGTTCTCATGGTGGCACCACATTTGGTCAATACCAATAATTATTCAGGTGGAGGGAACAATGCTCCGGTCTATGTTCCTACACAACATACAGCGTCTTTGGTAAATGACATGGTTCACGTCAATGCACATACCTATACTTATTACACATTTTCAGCCCCTTCTGGTTCTACTAATGCTTACGTAAGCGGCAAATTCACTGCAGGAGGAGGAAGCGGTAATGACATACGTGTATTCATAATGGATGATCAGAATTTTATCAACTGGAGAAATGGTCATCAATCAAATGTGTATTACAACAGTGGTCAAGAGACAGTAGGTAACATTAATGCAAATATTCCGTCCGGGCAAACACTTTATCTTATTTATGATAATACCTTTTCCGTATTATCAAGCAAAGAAGTATCAACCGATGTATCTTTAACATACACAAGTTAGTAATTTTAAAAACAATAATTCTGAATTATTTTCTTAACTTTTATTCATGTTTCTGTTTACAATGAAACTATAAACTGGGCAAATTTGCATTACAATTCATACAGTATTTCTGACCACTGCCATCAGTATCATGATCCTTCTTTGGATGTCTGCAAACTATCTTTGTTCTGTGTTGGTCTGGCAAAAGTTGTCTTTTTATTGCCTGTAACCATTCAATGTCTCCTTGTAACATAGACCACATTGCTCTATCAAATCGATTGATAATATCACCTTGAATGAGAGGTGGCAATTCCTCCGAACCTACTACTTTTGTTCTAAACTCCTTCTTTTCTTGAATCAAAAGATCAATGGATGAGATTGCTTTCTTTACTGCCATGTACTCTAATTATTTTTCATAAATAAAGAAATGTGGTTATTTTATAATACTCTCTAAAGATCATCGTTTCGCTTTCGCATTATTTTTTCAAGTTCTTCTAAAAGATATTCTAGTGTGTCAGATTGACCGAATTCAACACAGTCCATATTATTTTCTCTACAGCCCAGTACATTGTCTTTATCTTCTGTTACTATAATCATGTTGTGTTTTTCTGCATATTTCATAAGGGAAAAATCGCTTCTAAGATTCAATGATTGTTCCTCACATAGTTTTTTTACGCTATGTGCATCATAATCATGTTTTCTCAGAGTATCATCTAGCCCGTCACGCATTATATCAATTAGCACTTTAGTTCCAGATGTGTTTGAAACGGTATTCGAGTTTAGATGGGGTTTGACTACTATATTGCCCTGTTCATTTTTTAGAATATCCACCTTGTTAAGATCAATACCTAGCAATTGATATGTGGTTCTTATACTATATGGAATAGTAAGTTCACATGATTTACCATGCGGATGTACTCCCTCTGTAGACATTATGCCGTTTGTATTCTGCAAGGGTTTTGAAGTATCACACATCTCAATTTCATAATCAGAATTAAGCCAAATGTATAAACCGGCTTCTTCATTTCTTGAATTCAATACAGTCTCTTTTTCATAATCACGCGATTTTTTATGAATTTTAAAACCCATCTCTTTTGCCAATGGTGCTGGAATGACAAGCACCAAAGTACCAGTTCTAGATCTAATGAATCTATTGCGATAAATCACTCGGGGCTTCAAAAATTTTCTCCACCATCGTATGAAAGTGTCGAAATAGGTGACACTTTTAGTAATTTTTTTTACTTTCTATGACGTTTGACAGCATTAAAGTAACTAGATTAGCAGCTGTAGTACCAACAAATCCTGCTAATGCCATTTCTGATAAACTGTCCAATGTAATACAATCTCTAATGAAGATAATAAATTTTTTGTATCTAGGTTTTTCATCTATTGCAGATTATCTAGTTCGTTGTTGGTTTGTAACAACTGCCTTGTAATCGTGCGGATTGCAATCTGATAATGATGTAGAACCACTTACGCTAGTTTGTTTTCCCATGTCTACTGAATAATTGTTTGACCAAACTGGTTTTCCATCTACCTCAAATGCAACATCCGCGTTTCCATTTGCTTGACCTGTATTGGATAAACTAAAACTAAAGTTGACTGTCTGAGTACAAGTCATAGTACTGATGTTAAAGTCCACATCATTTCCAGAACCGCCAGAAGCCGTAAAAGTTCCAGTTATTGACTGACCTGAATGTATCAATACAGGCATACTTTTGAATGCACCCGGTGGTATTGTAAAAGATTGATGGTTCTGTTGCCCGTTGTATACATATGTAAAAGACACAGACTTTGTCGAAATGATTGAAAATTCATTACTAAAGATGATGAAATATGTATCATCATGACTTGAAGTATAGTGAAAATTCCCTGTGTTTGAAACCCTACCTTGATCTAACACTTTGACTAGTTGCTGATTTTTCATTGCACTAAAGGCAAGATTTGACGTTTAAATATCAGGTTGCAATAAAACGGATATACGATTACTCCAACAATTATTGCAAAAATTATTCCAATTACAACAATGATTGATTTTTTTGCATGTGGGCTGAGTGGTTGATTTGAATAAGAGTTGTTCTTTATTATACTACCTATAATTACAAGAATTGCACCAGTTCCAATTAATGCGTATACCCCAAGTACAGCATATTTTGCAAGTTGGCAATTTTCACGAACTTGTTCATTTAACACCTTCCTATAGAACCAATGGTTGATTTACACAGGTCATCTATGTCAGATACTGAACCTACACTTGTTACCGGATACACATATCCAATTACTCCAAATACTATGAGAATTGCCCCTGTAACCAGTATTCCGGTTCTCACATGTAGACTAGATGTATTGTTGAGATAAAGATGATCATTTTAGAATGATAGAAAAGATGATTTAGAAAAGTTAGAATTGTATCTAAAAGTAGAGCCTGAACTGTTGGTTAATTTTGAGAATAAATGTTCTCTAAAAATTACTTTCTATGATGTATCTCTTCAAGCATATCTTTGATTTGTAATAGTATTCGTTCTGCCTCTTCCTGAGTGTATCTTCTATAAGGATGAGCTGCATTGATTCTCTTTTTGTTAAGATAGTACAAATATCCCATCAACACTTTGTTATCGTCATTTTTTTGAAAGTCCTCATGTTGTCCTATTGCTGTAAGCATATGTCCCCATGTTTCTTTCCCAACCTCCTTTCCTGTAGTGTTTTTGTATAATTCTCGGATCATTCTCTCTGCCATTCTGAATAAAATCATAGTTGCTGCAGTTGGATAGCCATGTAATAGTACGTCAATTCCTTCTTTCAAATCCTTTTGTGCATCATTGTCTAACCTATCCATTATTTCCTTTGAAAAGACTTCATTGATTTGATTTTCCTTTATTATGGCCGTGCCAGAATTATCAAACGATTCAATTATCTTATCGAGCCATTTTTGAGTTTCTTTCCTCAGAGCTTTTGCATCTTCTTTTGTGAGATATACCGGGAGATTGGTACCTTCATCCTCGCTATAATTTTTATCTAATCGGTTTATCCATCGTCTAATTGACGATTTTACACCATCAACTTTTTCTATTTTCTCTCCAATATTGTCTAATCTCTCAAGCAAAGTCTCAAATGAATCTGCTATGCCACCAGATGTTCTAACATAAATTTTAGAAGACTCTTCTTTAAAATCTGGAAAATCATCAAACAAAGTATTCAGATTCGATAGGTGATCAATAAAATGCAGTAATTCATGTGTATCTGTTTTTGTGACCAACAATGTTAGAAAATCTATTGAATTATTTAAGGAAAAATCAGTTTCATCTTAACTCGTGTTCTAATTTTCATTCTAACTAAAATTCTTACTTTGATTCATACGTTAATTCATAGTCAAACGCAGAGTCCTCATCTATACCCCCCATTTTCATTTTGTATACGTTAGGCTACGCCTGTTACTGATATTTTAAAACTCATCTTTGACCTATTTTTTTCTGGGCTGATCCCGTCTTCATTAAATGACATTCATATTTTTCATCTAGATGAAAATTGCGTAACCAAATGACTTGGTTCAACTAAGACACAACTCACAGTCACAAAGTATGCCTTGGTCAATCTTGGCAAGGCACTTGCTGTGCTGGCCTGCTTGACACTGGACGCATATTGCATTTTTGCCATCAAGTGAGGAATATTTTGGAGCGCCGTCAAACCCGAATCCGCCATCTTGTGGTCCAACCATATGTAGTATTGCCACGGACCTGTATTTGTACATGTTCTAAAAATGATATTATCTCGAGTAAACTCTATTACAACTTGGCAAAATATTTTTTTCATGGAATGTTACCATGATGATACCCTGCCAAGGTGCAAGTGGGCAACAGGGGATTTGATGGTACGTTATCATGATGACAAGTGGGGCATTCCGCTTCATGCAGACCAAGAGCTGTTTGAAATGCTGATACTTGAGGGTGCACAAGCAGGATTGTCATGGAGTACTATTCTTAAAAGACAAGATACGTACAGGCAGGCGTTTGATAATTTTGATCCAAGAAAAATTTCCAAGTATACTCGGAGGGATATCTCCAGGCTGTTGGAAGATGATGGAATAATTAGAAACAAGCTAAAGATACACTCTGCCATAAATAATGCCAAGAGATTTCTAGAAATTCAGAAAGAATTTGGTTCATTTGACAGGTACATTTGGAGTTTTGTCAACCATGTATCCATCGTCAACCGCCCGAAAAGACATTCTGATGTTCCTGTATCAACCAATCTATCAGACAAGATTAGTGCAGACTTGAAAAAAAGGGGCTTTAATTTTGTAGGAACTACGATATGCTATGCATTCATGCAGGCAATAGGGATTGTAAATGATCACACGCAAGATTGTTTCAAGTGCAAGAAATGATCCGTACCGGTGATTGGCAAGAAATAAACCCAAGCGTATTCTTGACTTGCCAATGAAGGAGTATATCGCGCTAGCAGTTTTTGCAATTGTCTATGTTCTAATTGTGGGAAGGATTCGATTCAAGGTACCAATATGGATTGCAATGTCTATTGGGGCGGTACTCATGGTATCACTCCAAGTCATTGATGTAAAATCTGCTGCAAAATCCATCCAGGTTGATGTCATTGTATTTCTCTTTGCAATGTTTAGTATTATTTCAGCGCTTGACAGGTCGGGCCTGTTAAAACTTGTAGCTGCAAAGATGATGTCAAAAGCCAGGACCCCTGAATTGTTATTGATGGCAATTGTTGTCGGCATGGGGTTGCTTTCGGCATTTCTTGTAAATGATACCCTTGCCTTGATGGGAATTCCTCTGATAATATACATCTCAAGGCATGTTGGTGCAAGACCTGTGGTACTTTTGATTGCACTTGCATTTGGAATTACGGTGGGAAGTGCCATGACTCCAATTGGCAACCCGCAAAATCTCTTGATTGCCCTACAGAGTGGAATTTCATTACCGTTTACAAGTTTTCTGAAATTTCTTGCAGTTCCAACTGTTGTGAACCTGTTCCTTACGTGGTATGTGCTTAAAATTTATTTCAAAAAGGACTTGCAGCAAATGTCTCACAACTATGAAGATAATACCATGATATCTAGTGTGAAAATTGAAAACCCGCGCCTTGCAAAGATATCGCTTGCTGTATTGCTTGCAACAATTGCAGGCTTTTTTGTATCCGAAGTCTTGCGTTTTCTGCATGTAATTGACATTGACATCAGCATCGTTGCATTGATTGGCGCAGCAGCCCTCTATGCTGCAAGCGGCCAGAGGTATGATATCCTAAAGAGTGTAAACTATACTGTCCTGGTATTTTTTGCAGCCATGTTTGTGGTTACAGGTGCCCTGTGGTCTTCTGGGACAATTTCATTGTTTATGAAATATCTCCCGATTCCAAACCCGCATGACCTGGTGCAGAGCAGTGCTGTAATCTCTGCATACAGCATAACACTTGGACAAATATTGAGCAATGTCCCGTTTGTCGCATTGTACAATCACGTCATGATTGCAAATGGCTTTACAGGTGCACATGTAGCCCAGTGGATGATGCTTGCAGCATCCTCTACGATTTCAGGAAACCTGACAATACTTGGTGCCGCAAGCAGTATTATCATAATACAAGCCGCTGAATCAAAGGGCGTCAAGGCCTTTACGTTTTTCGAGTTTTTTAAAATTGGTATATTGGTGACTGCGGTAAACTTGGCGGTATACTATGTGTTCATTGTATCCCTTGGGATGCTGTCTTAAATCCTGGATGACTCTATTTTTTCCTTGACGCTTTCCTTTCTGTTTACCAGGTAAACTCCTGTCAGCATTACTGCAATTGCTGCTGTCTGGTACAAGCTTATCGGTTCGTGCAAAAACGCTGATGCAAAGACTAGGCCAAATACTGATGACGTTGAAAATATCACTATTGTCCTGATTGTACCGATTCTCTTTAGACTCTGCAGGAAAAAGTACAATGATCCGCCAAACCCGATTGCGCTAAGAAGTATTACGTACGGTACCTGTGACATATTAACATCAAGTGGTATGCCAAGCAGAAATACTGCCCCAAGCAGGATGAGGCCGCCTATGACTGATTTTAACTGGACAAGTCTTGCAGTATCCATCTTGGTGGATATTATTCTGCTCAGGTTGTTGTCCAGTGCCCACAGCGCCATGGCGCCTAAAATGAAAAAGTGTCCGGCGTTTAGCTGTAGAAATGATCCTGAAAATCGTAGATCTGTTGTTATGACTATGACACCTAGCACAACCATGGCTACTGCAATGAAGCCTACCGGCCTCAATCTTTCTTTGAAAAATATCAACCCAAAGAGTACTGTGAACATTATCTCGACATTTGATAAAAGCGACGTGTCTGCTGCGCTTGACTGGCGCAGGCCTAGAAAATACAGACATGGTGCAGCGGCAGCTCCGCAGACTGAAATGGCAACCAGTATGGCATAGTCTTTTTTTGCAAGTGCCGTTTTGGCTTTTTTTGCCATTGGTGTAAATGTAAGGGCTGCAATAAGATATGCTATTGAAGACAAGAGAAGTACGTTGATGCTTGATGTCATTGGTTTTGCAATTGTAGGGACTGCCCCAAAAAACGCTGAAGCAACCAGTGCTGATGCGTATCCTGCAACTGCAGTCTTGTTCATTGCCTACTCCAGGAATATTTGCATATTTGAAACAATCCAATTGATTATTATCTGACGCCGGTCTACTAGATAGCCAGGCGATGAAGAAGAGTTAGAGACATGACTTGAAATGATTGTTAATTCAGTGACTCTGAGCCTGACCTTGTTGTGGACAACTTGGCTGTCCTGTCATCAAAACTTGTTTTGGATAAGAATCATGCCCAAGGCTAGTATAATTAAACACCAATAATTTGCAAGTAATGTTTTTTGTGGGATAAAATCTTGATAATATGACATGCACATCATATCGCAAGTTCCTCATATCATTTGAAATTCACATCATGTTTTAATTCCATATTTTCAGATGTCTTCCTTCAATTTCAGGAGTTTTCATTAGATCACTTGTAAAATCCCTTTTCAGGAATGACATGTCGTATTCCTCCTTTGGGATTGGGTACATCCCCTTTTCTTCTTGGAATCAAGTGAATATGACAATGAAATATGGTTTGACCTGCATCATGTCCATCATTGATGCCGATATTGAATCCATTTATGCTGGAGTCTTTTTTACTAATCTTCTCTTTAATGGATTCTAATAACAGCAAACAAGCTTTTTGCTCTGAAGAACTTAATTCAAAAAAAGACCTAACATGTCTCTTCGGTAAAATTAGGGTATGATGTTTTGTTACAGGATACTTGTCTTCCAGAACAAATGCAAGTTCGTTACTTTCATAAGATTTACTTTGAATCTTACAAAATACACATTGAGGATCAATGTTTCTGTACATGTCCTTCCATGGCCTAAAATCCGTATCATCAAGATCTCTTTTCTGGGAATTGCAGGTATAGCATAACGCTTGGAGGTTTTCTATTACAGTTTTTCCGCCTTTGTTAACTGGAACGATGTGATCAACATCTAGTGCTTTTTCATCCGCGGCAATGCCACATAATTCACACCGAAATTTTGCCTTGCTTAGAACTTGATATCTGAGGGAGCCTGGGACCTCGCGTGAATCTCTTGCACGGTGTTTCCAGACGAGTTTTCCACGTTTATTTTCGTATTCCTTAATTTTTTGATTGCATAATTCAATCAATTCAGATCTTTGTTCACTGGTAAGATCTGAAACATTTAGAACGAATGCCTTGTCTGCATAATCTACTATGCCATGTTTTTGTAATACTTTTCCCGGCATTGACCTTGTAATCTGTTCGTAATATTCTATCTGACTCTGATCCTTTTCAAGAAATGCTTCAGCAATCTTTCTTACTGATGCCAGTCCTTCATTTTCAAGCAATGTCTTTATCATGACAGGCTGATAGATGTGCTGCATCTTCATTTTGCTAATGATGAAATCCTTGAGTTGCTGATACTTCATATCAAGTCTAGATCATCTCCAGTGCTTTTAATACCTGTTCAAAATCCTTTCTTGTTTCTTCAGGACGGGGATTTGTTGGAATTTCCCTTATCTGTTCTAATCCTTTCATCTAGTTTTTCCATGGGGACGTAACATGTCTACAATCCCACAAGTTTACTATTCCATGCCTTTGTCTGTATAGTTTTGAGCATTAGGAATGCCAGTCAGTCATGAAAATTGGCCTGTTGTAAAATCAAAGAAAGTTTGGACTGTATTTAACATCTAAATTTTTTACTGTGCATGTATTGAAACATTACACAATATCTGATCGACTGTATTCATAACCCACCCATATTGCCAAGCCAGACTCTTCACTGCCTAATTATTCATCACACACAAGCGAATCTGATTCAACCAACCTCCTTTTACAAAATCCGAACTATCACATGCTAGTTGGTAAAGGCCAAACACAAAGCCAGAAAAATCATCAAAAGACGGACTGGCAGAAAAACAGGATACACGTCAAGGGTTTCCTATCGTTTAAGGGAGATTCCAGTAAAACAAATCCAGGTCTGGAAAGAGGCACAGGCAAGAAAACTTGACCGAGAGGGAATCTCAGAGCTGGCCAAGTCCATCAAAACAGAGGGGCTGCAAAATCCACCCATGGTGCAAAAAGAGGGACACTTGTATCTCTTGATGTCAGGACAACGGAGATTGGCTGCACTGAAAAGACTGGGGGCAAAAAAAATTCCGGTTTTGGTCTTGACTAGGAAAACAGAATACGATACCCCTGATGCCAAGGCAGCTTCTGTTATTGAAAACATCCACCGTAAAAACATGAATGTAAAGGATATGGCTGATGCATGTGCATTTTTGGCCCAACAGATGGGCAAATCAAAGGCTGCTCAATCTCTGGGTCTTTCAATGTCCATGTTCAAAAAATATCACGGTTTTGCTGGGGTGCCAGACAAGCTAAAAGAACTTGTACCAAGGACAATCTCAAGGGATGTAGCAACACGACTGTACCAAATCATTCCGGATGTCTCAAGAGCACTACAAATTGCACATCATATATCAGAGCTTGAACCGCAAACAAAAAAGCGATATCTCAGGGTTTTGGAATGCAATCCAAACTTGTCACATAAAAAAATAATGAAAAAGGCAAGGTCCTTGATATTGCAACAGAATGTCTCATTAAAGTTGTCAAAGAGAAAATCCCATGGACTGGGTGTGCAATCGCGCCGTCAGGATCTACACCCAAGTGAGCTTGCCAACAAAATCATATCTGACTGGCTTGGGAAACGTGGATACTAGTTTTAACGCAAAAGAAATCTATCTGTGTACTATGTGATATCTATTGAACATATCTTGAACTCTGGGTTGCGATGATATCCACTCTGTGAATTTTATTAAAATTCAAAATTATATCATCTTTTAACTGGAACATAAGAACAGATCCCAAACTATCATTTTATTTTAATGCCTATTAACCATACTCTGTACAAGAAAATGGAATCAATGCAAATCCATTACTTGGAAAAATCACTTGTAATAGAGTTGAATAAAAAAATAATTGTAGAATGGAATGAACGGCATCCCGAATTGCCAGAATACATTGCTGAGTCAGGATCTGGACTTGACGAAGTTCTTTCTATGGTGGAAAAAACAGGTAATGATGAGGTGGACCATAAAGACAAAATAATTGTAAAGGCAGCTCATCTTCTAGGCGGTATGTCATGGGCTCAATCGTTTAGTGGGGCAAACAAACGAACCGCAATACTATCTACCACGATATTCTTACGAAGAAATGAATTATCCATCAAATTTCCGCCAGAGGAACAACGTGAATTAAGACAACTCTTGTTTAAAATCCAAGAAGAGAGGGAGAACTTCAGGCAGCGATAATTGATAGACTAATTTTATATATTAGAAAAAACACTAAACCACTATGACCCAAGATGAATCTGATTTCATAGATACATTCATGAAGGAAAATGAACAGCTATTCGAAGATCTTGGAAATGAAATAAAAGACTTTTAGAAGTTATTCTGTTCTTGTAATTTTTTATGTATTGTTTGAAAAAGAAGTAAAAGCAATTGCTTGAAAAAATGTGATTTAATAACGCTTTTCGTAACTTGTGATTACCTTTAACAGAATGTCTAGCATGACTTGTACAATCTTTTAAATGATAAAAAATTGGGTGTGCGGTTGGATGGAATTTATTTGTGCTTGACTGTGGTAAAGACTCCCACGCCTGCTACTACGCCAACTACGACTAGTCCTGCTGCCCATGTCACGGGTTGGAGCGGGCCATGAGGATTGTTGGCATCCGTATACGACAATTGCGCAAAAGCATGTGGGAATATGGTTACAATGGCAAGCAAAACCAGAACGCCAAGTAACGCGCTTGTTGGTTTCAACTTATCTATTGGAGTATTCATGTATTGTTTATCTCGTTGACACATAAAAGACTCGCTTAACATTGTTTAGCAACAACTTTCAGCACATGTTTTTTTAAAATTTCAAGTCATCTGCCGCTGACGTATGATAAATCACACACAGGAAACTGTTCATCCATGTGATGATTTTTGTTGTACTGTTTTTGAACTATTGCCACTGTCTGCTTGTGCTTGCAGCAACAGTTGTGCTGATGCAAACTCCAATTGATGATTATTCTGTCAATTAGGAACATGTCCACAAAAGGGATCTGGATTAAATATCGACAACTCCAACAAGTCATAATTTGCCAGTGCAACCCTCCAAAGAGCAGCAAGAAATCATCCATCTTGATAAAAACACCATAGTCACATCAAACCCGGGAACAGGCAAGACTACAACTCTTTCGCTAAAGGTGCTAAAACTCCTCCAAGATGGAAACAAACCAGAAAATATCCTATGCATCACATTTACTGAAAAAGCCAAGAAGGAGATGTTTGATAAAATATTTGATCTTGCCAAGGGCAAATTTACGGATTCTGACATTATGAAGCTGAACATCCATACATTTCATAGCTTTGCATACAACTATCTGGTAGACTCTGGAATAGTAACAGGAGATATTGTTGAAAACAATGTTCTCCGATATTCCATATTGCAAAGCTTTGAGAAAAACAAGGCATTTACCTATTCCAAAGATTATATCATATCTACAATCGTACCCAAGACAGAAAACGCATTAAGGTACATCAAGAGTTTTGGCATAACGCCAGACAAGATTGATGTCTCAATGGCAAGTTCATTGCTGGATACATCTTACAAAGAAATTTCAACGTCTTATTCGATTGACGAGGTAAAGGCATTTTTGAATTATTTTGTAGAGGCCTACAAATATTATGAAAAATCCAAAAAAGACGCTGTAGACTATTCTGACATGCTTTTGATGTTCACTGATAATTTCCAGGGAAAAAAATTTGATCATGTTCTAGTTGATGAAATACAGGACATGAACGAAATAGAAGCCAAGATTGCAGAGATGGTTGGAAACAACATCTTTCTTGTTGGAGACGCCAAGCAGGCAATATTTGGCTTTCAAGGAGGATCCATCAAAAACTTTCAGAGATTCAAGGAAATCTGCCAGCCCAAGATCCTGTCAACAAACAGGAGAAGCTCGCAACAGATACTTGATTATTCAAAAAAGTTCTTCCTTGACAGAACCCAGAGCAGGCAAATATTTGAGCAGGAACTCGAATCATTCAAGTCGCTAGACACTGGAGTAATACCAAAGATAATATCTACCGGGGCGCCATTTGCCAAGATTTGTCAGATAATGGACGAAAATCAGGGAAAATCAATTGGGATTATAACCAGGACCAACAGGCAGATTATAGAAATATCGCGGTATCTTGATACGAACAATATCAAGTATTCATCAACATCGTCACAGGCAACAACAGAGCAGGCAAAGACTGAGATACTTGGGTTTATCCGTGGATTGATCTCTGACAAGATACAGGACAAGGTCTCTGCTACATTTACTGTCTTTTCTCCATATACTCTAAAGGAGGCATTCGAGATATCCGAAGCCTATCATGATGAGGACAAGGAAAAACTGGAAAAAATTTCGTCATGGGGAATTTCACTAAAAAAATCTGACATTGACGCATTGTTTAACAAAGTAATAGTTCCAGTCTGTGTATCAAAAGGCGCAGAATGGTTTTCTACCGCTCTTGTTGCAAAACAACAGATCAACCAGTATCTGTCTGCGGAAATTCCAACAATAAATGGCCTGTTTGATTTTATCGCAATTTCCGAAGATGCATACATTGAACGAGGCGGGGAATCTAAAATTACACTTACAACGGTACACAAGGCAAAGGGAAGGGATTTTGATGTCGTGATCTATCTTCCAACATCTTCTGCAGCAAGGACAAGTTTTGTGGATATTGTTGTAAAGGCAATATTGCAATCAAAAGGGTTGGATCCAAAAGAAGAGCTTGAGGAAGAGTCTCTTCGAATTGATTTTGTTGCATTCACAAGGGCAAGGAAAAGTCTTTACATCATAACAGATGATAAGAATTCAAAAAATTATCACATTGAGAACTTGTCTGAGATTGAAATTGATGACAAGGAAGATGTGTTGGTTGCAACAAGGCTTGACAATAGATTGTCAGAGGCATTTTCATTGTTTGTGGCAGGAAGATTCAAGGATTCTGAAAAATTGCTCAAAGAAAAGGATACCTGGCTTGAAGAGTTTATAATAAATTACTTCAACGAACTTGATCATCTTTCCTACTCAAGTGTCAAAACAGACCCGTATGATTTTCTTGTTGAAAACATAATTGTAATACCGGCATTTTTTGCAGCAGCAGACTTTGGCTCTAGGGTTCACAAGGCGCTTGCCAGGATTTCAAACAACAAAGCTATGATAGATGACTTTGATGGCGATGTCAGAAAAGCAGTTGAAAATGGAATGGCAGCAGTTGGACAACTCAAATCAGAGTATCCGGGAATGAAGATTTTGGGCGTGGAAAAAAAATATGAACTTGCGCTTGGCTCCATGGTTGAATGCAATGGCGCAGGCCTCATGTTCGAAGGCTATGTTGATGCAATCTTTGAGCATGATGGAGGCTATGTAATAATAGACTACAAGACTGATAAGAACAACAATTACTCGGCAGACCACAAAAAACAACTTGCAGTATATAGGCGAATGTTTTCAGTGCTCAATAAAATTCCAGAGGACAAGATCAAGATTTTTGTTGTCTTTGTTGCACTGAGGGGTTCCATTAATACAGGCAAGTTTGACTGGGAAATATCAAAAGAAAATAAAAATGCATTTCCCACATTTGAAAAGCATCTGAGAACCGTACTGGCATGGAAGGAAAATCCTCAGAAATTCATTGAAGAACTGTTGGATAATCCAAGAGATGATCTATTGTATCGAGCAATAAAGGAAAGACTCACAAAATAAGAAAAGGCGATTGTATCCTGCTACCCCTTAATAAATGGGGCAAAATGATTGGTTCATTGAGAATAAAAGAACTGGTAAAGATCCTAAGCAATGAAAGGAGCATAGTCTATAGTTAGCATCGATGATCTAGGAAGAACGGCATGAGCAATATACGTTTGCTGGAATTGTATTCCACTAGAACTTGACATCAACAAAAATTGTAAACAGAATAATCCTACATCATACATTAATTCTGGATTGAGAAGAAAATTTACATGTTTCCCGGTTCTAATGTAATTAGACTCTTTCAAAGACAATTATCTTAGAATGATGTCCAAACCCTCAATTATCTTTCCATTGCTTGTTAAATCTTTACGCTGGATGACTTTAGTCTATGGATTACAATCAAAGACATGATTGCAATAATAAGAACGGGTATTGCAAATGGAAACTCGGGTACTGCCCCTACTGCATGTGATGTGGTTGGGGTGTTCTGAGTTTCGTTGATATTCAATGTTACAATTTTCATGACTTGAACATTTAATATGGTGGGACCACCTGACTGGCCTGCCTGGGTTGCAAACAAGTATGGTGTAAGCTCCATTTGACCATTATAGTTTGATGGAACGGTAGCAGTTACAGACACGGTCACAACTTGATGAGGTGGAAGAGTTATGGTCTTTGGAAAGGAGAGAAACTGAGAACCATTACCGCTGGCACTAAGTGATACCGTAGTCGTATTATCACTATCTGATAGCAAGCCCCAGTTAAAATTTTGGTTTTCACCAGGTTTCATTTGCAGGGTTATTTTTCCTGCAACTTCTTGCAATGCATAACTACTTGAGATCATTGAAATGAGTGCCACACCAACTATGATGCTGAAATATATCTTCTTCACGTAATGTTTACTTCATATGCATATATTTATCGATTTACGTTACACATTTCTAAAATTCTGATCCTCAAACGGTTCAACTATTTGCATACATATGGAATTTATTATTTGATGATGTAATTTTCATAGACTTTTTTTAAATTCATTTGATATCACATCGACATTCTTGATAAAATTACAATTTTTAGAATCATACAACACATCACCTGATAATGCTTAAATAATTGCGTGTCAACCACCTGATAATGAAAACATTGTTAATCCTGCCGGCTTTGGCTGCAATTGTATTGTTGCTTCCAGCGTCGGCATATGCCGCAGGAGGAGGAGGAAGTGCAACAGGTAGTGTGACCATTGCAGGTACCTGTGGACTAGCGCTAAACACAAACTCAATAGCTTATGGTACAGTTACTCCAGGCCAAGCAGCTAATGCAACAAATAATCCAATTGTTGCAAGCAACACAGGCACTGTGTCAGCTACACTTGTTGTATCGGGAGGCAACTGGACTACTACTGGACCATTAACTGTAATCTATGCAAATGAAACATTTGTGAGCCCATCCGCAATACATGCCAGTCAGATAAATCCTGCCGGACCGCACTTGACTCTCACTGGAACACCAGTGACTCTAACAAATTCGCTTGTACCCGCAGGATCGCTTAATACATTCTGGGCTCTCCTGGCCAAAACATTGGGACCATTTGCAGGCAACTTAACACAAACAGTGACATACACAACTTCGTGTTAACACACCAATTTTCCTTTTTTATCTACTGTAATCTCTACACCAATATTTTATACTGGAATTAAGTTATACAACGATGGATGTACTGTTTGAATCATAGAAACTATTTTATCTGCTCAATAATTCTTTTAGCCTTGATTATTGTTCAAATTGATCAAGCTGCAGCTGTTACAGTAAAATCAACAGTACTGATCATCCCGACACTTTGCAAGGGTCATATAGATCACCTTGATCACATGTTTTTTGCAACCCGAAATGATGAAAAATTGAAAGGAACAGACCAAAATGATCTCATGGTAGGTTTTGAAAATACATTGATTTTTGGAAAAGGCGGGGATGATTGTCTTGTTGGAGGCCATGGCAATAATGCACTGATGGGCGGTCATGACAATAATGTCATCTTGGGCGGTTCTGGAATTAACATCATATTTGTTGGTAATGGCAATAACGTGATAGTTGGAGGTCCTACAAACGATGTGATCTTCTTTGGCAAGGGCAATAATATCATAGATGGGGGTACTGGTCAAAACTATTGCATAGGCAAGATAAATCACAGCATTATTGTAAATTGTACTGTTGTCTCACAGCATGAGCACCATGATGAGAAACCCTCAAAAGACGATATCAAAAACATTATTCTCAATTTTATCTCTGGCAACAACCTGCCAAATTCAGATGGAAAACCAAATAACATTCCTTCATGGATAAAGAAGGATCTATCGTGGTGGGAGAACGATTCGATATCTAACGATGACCTTACTTCTTTGTTACATTATTTCTTCGATAACCAACATTACAAGAATGACAATCATCACGATAACAAATCAAAGTAGGTAATAAAGATAAAAATTAGACCACAAAATTTCTCCTCTATATAATAATCTCAACTTATAATACTTATTCTCATCTCCTAGTCACATGGTAGTAATCCAAATACTGACGCTAAACAATCACCACACATATCATATGTCTAAAAATTCATCACGATGTATCTTATTTTACTTGTATTGACATGTAAATCTGTAAAGTTTTTTACAGCATGGCTATTTTCTTGTATGAGATTTCTTTGTAAACATACATGAAATAATGCCCAAGGCTTGTCTAGATACACACTAAATAGCTGGTTTAACCTAAGTTATAACAATTGAAGAACAGACTTCTTACCATTTGCTTTGTTCTAGTATTATTATCTGGAGGAATGCTTCCATTTGTAGTAAACAGAATTTCGTATGAAGCAGAAGGAATGTTATCTAACACATCACAGATTCCGTTGCATGAAAATTATTTAGTTCTTGCTTCAGGCAACAAGTCACAAATTATGACAAATTCTACAATTAACTGTGAACATGTTTTTATAAAATCGGTCTTTGTAAAGAATCAAAACGTGTCTGAGGTAATTGTTGGATGGAATTCACTTCGGCCAAGCGGCACCATATTTCTTTTTGTACATGATCCAAACGGCAACCTCAAAAGAGAACTCTTCTTGTTTTCTCCAGTGAATTCAGAATGCAGTGGTCAAGAGATCCATACCAGTGGAAACATCACCAATGTAGATTCTGTAATGCATAACAAAATCCATGTGGCAGTAAATAGTACAAACTTCAAACTGTATTTGACTGGTGAAAAATTTGGCAATCTTACATTTGACTTGTTCCAAATGAAAACCTGGCCTCCCAATGTCACATATCAAACCATAACTCTCAAGCAAGGGCAAAGGGAAGATCCATTTATGGTAAGCAAAATAAACAACTATAATGTTACAGGCCTCCACTACCTAAGTTATCCCCTTGCATTGCTGAAGGGAATTCCAGTGACTTTGCACCCGGGAGATTCAGTAAGTAACGGATGCAATGAAATTCTCACACTTGTCACAATAGAGTCAGATCATGCAAGATTTGTTAAAAAGACAGAGCCTGATAATCGTTGCCCAATTTGAATAAACGACCTTTTGCTTGTAAGACGATATGTGAGTTTAAATAATTTGATCTGGAGTTGAACTTGTTGATACGCAGGCTGATTATTTCAATCATTATTCTTGGTAATCTATTTGTTGCAATTCAACCGACTGTTTCTGCTCAACAGACACTAGGGAATGGCAGTAGTACTAACACCTATGTTGTAAATGAAAGCAGCAGTTTACACGTAACTCATATCGGCGAGGTTTCAGTATCCAATCTACCGCGCGTATCGCACCCCGCCTCCGGAGGCATGTTTGTTATACCATTTCATCCAAAAGATCCAGTTTCATATGCTGCAGACAAGAACCATACTGAGGTGGTACAATCTACCACAAGTTTTGCAAAAATTACAGCTGCCCCATCCACATCTGCAAAAATTACAGCTGCTCCGTCAACTTTTACACAGGCTAGCAGCAGTCCTGCCAGCATAACAGCATACCCTCAGTTTGACGGAATAAACGAAGGACAATCATCATGTGGTTGTACTCCTCCTGATGTACAGGTGGCAGCTGGTACAAGCTATGTGGTGGAGATGGTAAACACGGAAGAAGAAATTTGGACAAAAACTGGAACACTGGTGAGTTCGATATCTCTTAGTTCATTTTTTGGAACAGGCACTGATTCTATTTCAGATCCTAGAATACTTTTTGATTCTTTGAGCGGCAGATGGTTTGCATCAATGCTTGATATAACTACAAATAGTGTAGTGATCGCCATATCGAACACTGCTGATCCAACTGCGATATGGACATTGTACAGCATCAATTTTGGTAATTGTGCTGACCAGCCATATATTGGTCTGAGTGATGATAAATTTGTAATAAGCGGTAATGATTTTGGACTAGGATGTAATAGCCCATTTCAAGGAGCAGAATATATTGTTATTAACAAATCATCTCTGTTATCCGGTTCACCTTTAACTTCCTCTGATTACAAGTTCTTTGGTCCAAATATAGGCGAGTTTGCTGTCAGACCTGTCCAAAATCTTAGCTCAAATTCTACTCTCTTCATGGTAAGCGATGATGGTACATCAAGTACTAACCTTTATTTTTATAAGATTGTTGGATCAACTCCAAACGTTTCCATTCAAAAAATCACACTCCAAATAAACCCGATTAACAATCCTCTTAACGCGTTACAGAAAGGAACAACTGTGCCATTGGACACTGGTGATAACAGAATTGAGGATGCAGTTTGGTTCAAGCAGAGATTATGGTTAACACTCAATGATGGTTGTACTCCAAGCGGAGACTTGCAATCTCGTGCCTGTGTTAGGTTGACAGAGTTGAACACCACTACCTCTTCGGTCTTGCAAGACTTTGATATTGCAAAACCGAATTTTTACTTTTTTTATCCATCTCTTAGTATTGATAGCAACTCTGCACTAAATGTCGTTTTTGCAAACTCGTCTGCAAACAATTATCCGAGCATAATGTTTACGGCTCAAACTCTGTCCGACCCTGCAAATTCTGTTGAACCTCTTCAAATTCTCAAGACTGGCACTGCTGCCGTAACATTTCTCTCAAGTCAAACAGGAGGAATTGCACGATATGGCGATTACTTTGGGTCCGGAGTTGACCCATCAAATCCTGCACATGTGTGGATGGCAGGAGAATATGGATCTACTGCATCTTTATGGGCAACTCATATAGGCAATACGAACGCTATACCTGTTGCTAATGCAGGTCTGAATCAAACCGTAACAAGTGGTAGCACTGTTACACTAAATGGAATTGCAAGTTCTGATTCTGACGGTGATCCTCTTTCATATTCATGGACTCAGGTGGCAGGACCTGCTGTGACATTATCCAATCCAAATTCTTCCACTCCCTCATTTGTTGCGCCAACTGTAACCTCCAGTACAATACTTACATTCAAGCTTGTTGTAAGCGATGGAATTGTAGGTAGTAACCCATCAACTGTTAGTGTAACTGTAAATCCACCAACATGCGGTGTATCTTTATCGCAGACTACAATCACTTATGGCACTGTCAAGCCTGGAACCACTCCGGTCAATGCGACAAACAACCCAACTAATCTGAGTAACACTGGAAGTACCACTTCCACTCTTACGGTAAGTGCTGGCAACTGGACAGGTGTAGGAAGTACAGTATTCATATTGGTAAACGAGACCGCTTTTGCAACATCGCCAATTACTTCCTCAGTTATTCCAACACATCTTAATCTCAATGGAAACCCGGTGACAATTTTGTCCAATTTTGTAGGAATGTCGACCATACAAACATACTGGCAGTTGATACCAAAACTATTCCACACAACCACCGGTACCCTTACCCAGTCTATGACATTTGCTACATCATGCTAGTTAACTTTCAGACTTGATATGTATACACATCTCCAATATGGCATTTTGGAATTTATCATATCCAAAATAAAATGGTAGAGAGTTATGTTCAAGCCTGCATTGATTGACTGCCTGGTACCACTGATGATGTCGAACTTGTGTATTGATCCAAGTCTTGTAGATAGGACTTGGAAATATCAAGTCAATTTCCAAAAATATCATTCTAGTTAAATCTGTACTAGCCAGACTTTTTGAGCAACGCAAGCTCAGGCAGTGCTAGAGCAAAATGAATGTGTATACAATCGTCATCTTCATCTTGGGTACAATACATCTTGTTTTGTTTAAGATATACCTCTACTAGTTTTCCTATCTTGTGATCCTTGAGTATCAGAGTCTCCCCTACACTGATCTTTTCAAGAAACGGTGCATATCTCTTCAGAAAATCGTCCTTTTCAGCATTCAATAAAAGAGTCTCATTTACATAGTCTACAAGAGACAATCCCTTTTCTTTTGCCTTGCTCTTTACTTTTTGATATATTGCCTCTTCTATGGCAACAGTTGGCTTGCGTTTCTGCTTGTCTTTTATTGGCATGTACTTGACATGGTATGATATTAACTTGAATATATGTTTTACATGTTACTTGCACGTAGGTAAAGAGTTCTCAACAAGTAAACTTTATTATCATCATATTACATGTTATTGACATGTTAACTACAAGTTTATACCTTGGAAATTTCAGAAAGCAAAAATATTCTGCTATAGACGATGGTCCAGACCTAGCATCCGGGGAACCAAGACCACACCTTTGGAGGAACATGTGAATTGAGCCAAAGACAAGACCTCTCAAGTTACAGCATGGATGACAACAAGTGTCCACGATGTAACAAACTTGGTCTCTGTGTCATGGATGATGAGGTTTGCTGCAGCAAATGTGGAATTGTGCTTGGACCTGATTGCCATTTACAAGAGACCACTCTGAGCTCCAAACTAAACTTGTACCAGATTGCCGAAGTGGGATGCAAAAAGGTCAACCTTGAATTTGCAAGACATATCCATGAAAACAAGTCTGACGTATCCCAGATATCAAATGTCTGTGTAAAACTAGATCTTCCAATCTATGTCGCACAGGACATTAACATTGTATATCAGAAACTCTCAAAACACAAGCAACAAGAAAAAAAGACATACTCTGATTTGATGAAACAGCATGAAATTAATGACAAGGACACCTCCACATTAAAAAGAAGCAGGCCAAAAGGATGTACAAAAGCACACATTGTGGCATTTGCAGTACACTTGTCATGCAGAAAATATGGCCTACCAAGGTCTGATGTACAGATAATTGAGGCAATCAAAATGAATTTTGGAATGAAACGCACGTTTACTGTTTTAAAGACATATTCATTGAACCGAGTTACTGCTGAAAGTCTTGGAATTGTGTGTGATTATGACAAGAGCAATTACTACATGCGCATTCTTCTCGGTAAGATACGCTCCAAAATTGGTGATGGACATCTTTTTAATAAAATACAAAGACAGGCCATTGAGAATCTATCATACATTACTGATACACGAGAAAATACCAGAGCACAACGAGCCCTGGACCTTGCATTGGAGGGAGCAAAATTAAATGTTCAAGTATGAAGAAGATTTAGTAAATATCTCAAAACTAAAACCATGTCCTGTCAAGGTTACACTACATACTGAAAAGATGCTAAAAGAACTTACAAGTATAGTAAAAACAAATCCAGGGCAAATTGAACCAATTGTGGTTGCGATTCTTGGCTCTGAACAATATGTTGCAAATGGTGATCTACGTGTCAAGGCATTTGAAAATACAGGAAAATATTCCATCAAGGCTTGGTGTATCAACGTAAAGACGATTTCAGATGTTGTAAGACTGCATATGGAATTGAACACACATGGTTCCATTAACCCCATCAAGATGGCAGAAGCTGTGAATTATCTTGAAAAACATAACGTGATACCATCAGTTGATAAAAGATACCTGGAGCTTGCCAAGAAAACTTTGTATCCAAAGGTGCGCCAGGAATGGGACGACTTTGTCGTTACTGCATGTCAAAGGCATCCAAATGTTGAGATTCCAATGCATGTTATAGAAAAAATTGCCGATTTCTCCACTGAAAAAGAGCAACTGACTGCGACAACTGTCATCTTGGATACCGTGCGGGCTTTGAAGCCCAACAGATTTGTCTTTCCTGCACCTCCAGCACTTGAGGTGATACTTTCATCTCTTTCTCAAAAGCACTCTGAAAAAGAGATGATCATATTTGAGCCTCTTGAATCTGAAAAGAAAGACTGGAAAAAACCAGACATGAAAGAGGCAGAGAATCTAATCAGGGGTTCATCACATAACAGTCTTGTACATTGTAAATGTGGCAGAGACCTACTTTTGGACACAAAAACGCACAGGGTCTCAAATGTAAATTTCGATAAAGAGAACCAGTGCATAAAACTTGTAGATGGAGATGGACAGGCAGCATATGTTGTACCGCCTACCGTCATCGAGTTTTTAAACGTTGAAGACGGGCAATCACTTCGAGTTGTTACCATAAATGGCTCAAGGGAACTTGAAAAGTTTGCAAAGAGCCTAAAATCAGGTTCATTTAGAATGGTTGTAGTTACTTGTAATTGATTCCGCAAATCCGGAGAAAACTCTGGCCTCATGTTTACGGAAATAAAAAACTATTTTCCAAATCCAAGGCATCCATGATAATTAATTCACTTTATCCTGACAAGAAAAAACCATTACCTGTTCTAGTGAAAGAGCATGGTTCAGGTATAAAATCAACACTGGTCAGATTCAAACATCAGGGACTCGTGATTCAGGATCCAGATGACTTGTACTGTTTGACCAGTTTCGGTATCTGGTTTTCCATATCGAATCAACTCGGTATAACATTTTTGGAACTTTGTGCGCTTGCGTGCGCATGTTGTGTACAAGAAAGATCCCAGTCACATGGCAAGGATGGTTTTTATCTGTTGCCAAGTTTTGAGGAGATCTTTCAAAAATATTACTCAAAATCGTGGTTAGAGCGGGTGTTCATCAATCTTCGAACAAATGGATTTGGTTTTAGAGTTACAAAAAAGAGTTTGAGAATCTATCCAAAAATACACAAGAAATTAATGCTTCAGTATGGTGAACATTTTCATTCCATGGAAAAATGGCTTGATAAAATCCAGGAAAAAGAGTCTGAGTTAGTTTCTGCAGCACTTGATGAATTGTTCTAAGGATGTAATTCATTTTATGCTCATTTGATATTTTATAGAATCATCATTCTCACTCTGAACGGCTAACCGACTTGTAGATCATCCCCATCGGATTCAAATCATCTAAAAAGTGGGTCTAAAATTAAGCTCATGATGATACCGTCCCCCAATGCAGATTCTGGTATTGAAATTGTATCATAACAATATCTGAGTCTAGTAGGTCTTGCATCTGCACAACTAAAGTGGCATTATCTTTGGTCTAACCTTTTTCACATTTGATAGGATGAACTACCGATGATTAGATTCTAAGGAAACCTTGTGGGGGTCCCATTGGTTATTCACTAGTATTTGGTCAAAATTGACCAATCAATATAAATAGATCAATACAATATTATATGGCATGTATGAAAGCGGTATTATTGAAAAGGTAGCCCCTGGATTGTTGTTTGCTCAGGGGCTTGACCCTAGACCTGTCTATAGTATAAAGCAGCATGGAATAGAAATGGCCGGTTCAGAAAAGACTGCATATCGAAGAATAAAATCGCTAGTACCACTTGGTCTTGCAACTTTTCATCGCGGTCAATTTTCAATAAAAAAAGAAGCTGTTTCGCAACCGCTTGACGTGATTGAAAAAATGTTACCGTCCCTCCTGGCATTAAAACAAGCGCGAAGATTTGGCAGATCATACAACAACGCAGACATTAATTTTGCACTTGATCATAAACCAGACTCATCAATAGTAACGCTTGATTTTCAGGCATGGTCTTTGACAAAGTTTCAGTTTCCAAATGATCTTTACATGTATGTTGCTGATATTGAAGCTGGTGCTAAATTTCTAAAGGATAGTGGATTCAGCGAAGGCGATCGTGGGCATGTTATATTGCTGCCAAAAATTGGATCCTTTGAAAATGAAATTGAACGAACATATCTAGATTGCATTGCAAACGGGGACAGAAGTATCCTAGACGCAGTAGCGATTCAATTGCTTTATCCAGAACAAATTGCTGTCAAAGGACGTTTTCCAGTAGAAACAGTCACTAAGGTACAAGAAGACATGCCATCAGAAAGGTCACAAGAAATTGCATCCCTTAATACGTGAAGCACTAAAAATTACCGAAGATTTAGGATCAGTGACGTTTGTAGGTGCAGTGGCAGTATTTTTACACAGTAAGAATACTAGGGAATCGCAGGATTTGGATTTTGTAATGGCAAAACCAATAACTCGAGAAGAGCTTTTAGATAAACACTATAGATTCATAGTAGAAAATGGCAAAGAAAAAACATATACGCCTAGAAATTACAAAATTGATATTTATTCAGACAGGCCGTTGAACGGAATTCCAATAAAAACAATAATTGAAACCTCCCACGATTTTGAGGTTGATAATAAAGGTCATAAAGTCAATGCAATGGGATTGGAAGCCCTCATTTTGGCGAAATTCAGAGCAAATAGGCCATCTCAAGATTATCCTGACTTGCGAATTTTGGCTGTTCAAAGATTAAAACAAATAGACTGGAAGCTGCTTGAAAAATTATCAGGAAGTAAAACTGAAGTCGATACTCTGAAAACTACTTTAGAATATCTGGCAAAAAATTAGGAACATCGTAAAACAGCAAGAGTGTGCAAATCAATTTTAATGATTTTAGTAAATGTGGGTCTAAGAAATAACTGTCTTTATGATCGGGTCCTACAGGCCTCATTCTTGTAGGTGACCAGTCAAACTCATATTCTAGGATGCAGAAATTAAAATAAAAAAAATTTGAATATTATTTGCACTGGTTTTTCATAAATTCTGCGCCTGACTTTTGTATTTCTTCCATTGTCATGTCTTTTTTTCTGGTAGAAATACTCCAGACATGTCCAAACGGATCAATGACAGAGCCAAATCGGTCTCCCCAAAACGCATCCATCATAGGCATCTGAGGTTTTGCTCCTGCAGCAACGGCTTTGTTAAAGACGCTGTCTGCATCTTGCACATACAAGAAAATACCACTACTTGTACTTCCTGTTGTTTTTGGAGACAGGCATCCCATTTTTGGCATCTCATCACCAAGCATGACTGGAGAGTCTCCAATTTTTATCTCCGCATGCATTATTGATTTGCCATCTGGCCCTGGAAATCTAAAGACCTCTTTTGCGTCAAAGGCCTTTTTGTAAAATTCTATCGCATCTGCTGCTCCGCTTATTATCAATGTTGGAGTGACAGTGTGATATCCGTCCGGGATTGGTTTTACCATGAAACTGGATATCTTGTATGATATATAAAATAGAAAGGGAGTAAATGTATAGTGAAGCAAAACACGATTCCTCCACTTTTGCCTGTTGTACCAATGAAGGCATGCCCGGTCGAGTCAAGCATGGGAGTTCTTGGGCGAAAATGGACACTTCTTATTCTCAGAAACATTGGCGTCTTTAAAAAAGAGCGATTCAACCAGATGCTGGATGTAACTCCTGGACTCACACCACGTGTTTTATCAATGAGATTGCAGGAACTGGAAAGAGATGGATTCATCAAGCGTATTGAGGAAAATGGTACACCAAAGATTGTACGGTGGGAGTTGACAGAAAAAGGTGATGATACCTTGCCAATACTTGTCAAACTTGTAGAATTTGGCGCCAAGTGGTTTGCAGACAAGGTCTTTGAAGACAAAAAACCTAGGACCATAAAACAGCTATTTCCGCAAAAAGAAGCCCGTCGTTATCTTTGATGTTAATACCAAGTTTGTTACATTGTCATTTATCACAAAAATTATGACTGGACATCTTACAAGGAAAATTCCCACTCCTGGTTGCCTTAAATATTTACAAATTATTTGCGGATATGACAGCGATTGGTCTTGATGTTGGAACAGGTTTTGTCAAATGTGTCTCTGATACAAAGAAAATAAAATTTCCATCGCTTTGTGCATATAGACAACATGCAATCTGGGAAAATAAAAAAGGAAAGATTGAGGCTGTGGGTGATGAGGCAGTAAAGATATCTGAATATCCTGACGCTGTGGTGATAAGGCCTGTCATGCTTGGTAGACCGGTACATGAAAAAGGCTTTGAAGAATTGGTCAAAAAGGCAGTGGAATTGGTCTTGCAAAACAACGATGCAATCGGACAAGAATGTGATTTGGCAAGATTCTTTATGGTCGTTGGCCTGCCATATGAAGCAAGATCTCATGCCAAAAATATCCAAAAAATGGTAACGCGATTATTTCATCCAAAGAGGTGCGATATAGTGCCCCAGGTGCTCGGTACCCTGATTGATGTAGATTTGTCTTCTGCGATTGTTACAAGTATTGGGCAGGGCACAACAGAGATTGTCGCATTCAAGGATTATTCTGCAATCAGGGGCATCTCAATTCATCATGCAGTAAATGACATCAGCTCAAAACTTGGAACCTCTAAAACTGCCTATCTTGATAATGATATCTTCACAAACCCGCAGGTAAATCCACTTGTAGCAATGCTTGCAGATTCAATACTTGATGACCTCAACGGGATGCGCCAAGACTTGCAGCACTTGCCAATAGTTGTATCCGGAGGAGGCATAATGATTCCTGGCCTAAAGGAAGCACTAGAAACAAGACTATTGGAGGATATCATCCTGCCAGAAGATCCGGTCATGTCAAATGCGTTGGGCCTGTTCAAACTAGCATCTCAGGAATGTTGACAAAGTCTGAACGCAGATTCATTGATGACCCAAACTCGGTTTCTAAATCATACAAGGCTGTACTCAAGAGTAGAATAAACAAGAAGATTCAAAGATTTGGCTCTGATCTCAAACTTGTTACGGAAAAAAATTCTGAATTGCAATTGAACCTTGGTGTACTTGCCGAACTTTTTGACCATGAACCATTACAGAATTCTGTAATTTTTGAAAAGGAAAAGCACATTGACGCAAAGGGTCACAAAATGTCCATTTTAGATATGAACAAGTTGGCCTAGCCGTAACTCTTTATAAATAAAATACATTTTGTGTCCAAGCAACACCAGCTTACACAATAAAAATCTCCGCACATGTCATCTGGCAACATCGCCACCAATTCTAGAATCTCTTTTGATTTTTTTAACCTATATCCAACAAACAACACAACCCTGCACTGGTTTGACATGTGATTATTACGGAATTCTGTAATGCTTGGATTGCCCATCTTTTGGGTAAACGCCAACTATCAAAAATATCTGCTCGCAGCAAAATTTTCTATTGCAAAAAAATAGAACAAGTGGATTTCCACAACATCTAATTTTTCAAAACAAGATGTATGACATCACCACAACCAGATAATATCACAAACAGCTAATGCTAAACCCATTTTTTACAGGAGGTAGAAAAACATGGAAAACATTCCAAAATTATATGAAACAGAACAAACAAAAGCACAGGACAAAATAATCTATCAGAAATACGAGATAAGCGCAATTGGCTTTTACTGGCTAATTGCAGAACTTGATAGAAAAACAAACACTGCCTTTGGGTATGCCAACCTGCATGATGATTTCAATGCAGAGTGGGGCTACATCTCCATCGAAGAATTGTTAGACAATGGTGCACAACTAGTCCAAGATTGGAAGCCCTGCAAATTCAACGAGGCAATGAACATGATCAAGGAGAACAAGGCATGAATAAACAAGACAAGGAAAAACTAAAGAAAGAAGCACTCGCAGAATTTGAGCGGATCGAAAAAGTAATGCACGCCGCATATCAAAAAGCCTGGAAAAACTATGAAGTAACATGCTGGAAAGCATGGCAAGCGTACAGGAAAAAAATCCAAGAGTTGGAAACAAAATGAGTAAACAAAACATCAAACAAGTCTTGGATATACATGGAAAAGCCATGAAAAAACTCGTTCACAGGAAACGACCCCTGGTGACTGGCAAAAAAGAGATCACAGGCATGGTTCAGGACAATCTTGAATCATCCATGTCAATACTGGAGTGAATCATGATGAAGAAATATCCCGATGAGATGACTCTTGATGAATTCGATGAGATGCCTTGGATCAAAAGCAAGCAGTTCGGACTTGACAGGCAAGCCAGCATTGAAGAGATAAAAAAATATGCAGAGAAGATCAGTGGCCAGATCTATACGCAGGTAGATGGAGATCAAGACAGGATGTATTCCAAAGGCCTCCGATTTGTCAACAGGACTGGAATCTACGAGGTTGTCCGGCTTGACGGATATGAGGCTGATAACTCTTGATGGAATCACTGCAAAACAAATGAACAGTGTAAAAAAATCCAAATAATCTTTTTCTGACCGGGTCAATTTTCTCCAAACCAGCAAATACATAGCATAAGCTATGCGGACTCGGCCGGCTGGTGTGAGAGATAAAAATATGGACTGATAGTTCAATCGTCAAACAATCGATTGTCACTCGATAGATGTGGATCCAATTTCCACTCGGTCCATATGAAATTCTAGGATTCCAGTATTCGGAAAACAAACACAGAACAACAATATTCCCTGTGCCAAAATCACAGGATGAGCGAGCATATGCTCCTGCAATAGTTTTTACAAAAAATGCAGAAATGACATCACTACTGTACAGTATAGACCTACTGGAATCTTGGCACAAACCAAAAGGAGGTAGTGTAAATGAATCAAGAAAACGAGACAAATGCAACACAATATGAAACAGGACAGTACTGCATCTGCAAGAAACTTGCCTACATCAGGACGCCTGTAGAAAGTTCTGGCACAAGTGTTTCTTACCTGTGTACAAGTTACATGAAACCAAGACCAATTGCAGTGCTCTTGGAATATGTCAAGAAACTTGACATAAAGACGGAGGCATGGTACCAATGAGTACCAGAAGCAACATACGAATCCAGAGTGGAAACAGAAAATTCCAGATCTACAGACACTGGGATGGATATCCAGAAGGAGTGGTACCGGACCTACAGGAATTTTTTGCCTGGAACAAAGGCAGGAATGACGACCTGTCCTATACGGTTGCAAACTTCTTTTATTTCTTCAAAAGAAGTGCAGAAGAAAATGAAGTAGAACAAAGAAAAGAAGACGAAAAAATTGAAGAGTTCACAGGTCCAATCTGGAAAAACCCAACTCATTTGAGCGGAATCCTGACTGGATATGGAATTGTTGAAGCGCAAGACCCTGAACCGGAGACATGGATTGAGTGGTTTTACGTGGCAGACCTTGATGGGAAAACCATCACGTGTTATGAAATAGGCAGGACAGACCCACTCGCATGCAAGCATGCGGAGCTTGTCTTTCACTCCAAACACCCGTTGGTTGCACCAGAAAAAAAACTGCTAGCAGGGGAGGAAGCGGTACAATGACCATACAAAAAGCATTAGAGGAGCTTGGTAATCTAGTCAAACTCTTTTCTAGCCAAGAACTTCCGGAGATGTGCAAGCAGGTCTTTATCCAAAGCGTAGGACCATCAAGAAAGTGGTCTTTAGGAAACAGGCTTGTCATGCTGTTGCATGGTACTGCTGACGCCAGAGGATACAGACAGTGGCATGAATCTGGAAGGCATGTCAAGAAAGGTGCAAAAGCATTCTACATCTTGGCGCCAATGATACGACACAAAAAAGTCGTAACAAAGAAGGCAAGGAAGATGACGTAAAATTTCCTGTCGGATTTATCGGAATACCTGTCTTCCGATATGAGGATACGGAAGGAAAAACAATTGAAGCATACCAGCCAACAAAGCTTCCGCCACTGCTTGATGTAGCAGAAAAGTTTGGAGTCAAGGTGGAATATGGTCCAACTGTATCAGGTGAGGGAGGATCATACAACCTGGTAACAAATGTAATCAAGTTGAGCCAAGAAAATCCAGACACATTCTTCCATGAACTTGCACACAAGGCTCATTCCACATTTGAGAACCTAAAGCCGGTGCAGGATCCAGAACAGGAAACAGTGGCACAACTATCGGCATGTGTCTTGGCAAAACTCTACGGATATGACGCGACAACTTTCTCCTGGAACTATATCGCGTCATATGCAGAAGAAAAATCTCCTGAAGCAGTAGGAAGAATATGCATGAGGGTACTGTCCAAGGTCCAAAAGGTAATCACCTTGATCTTGGAGACCCACGAAGGAAAGGAGGATGTTATCAATGCGTGAGTCCAGAAGCTTAATTAGAAATAAGCTGCAAGGTAAAGCAGTGCAAAAAAGCAAAACCCCTTTAAAACCAAGTACTGACCTTACCAAAGAAGAACTAGAAGCAATAGAGAGACTCGAGTCAGGTAAGGGCAAGTACAGACATTTTGAGAATGCCGAAGATGCAATAAAGTGGCTGCACGGCAAGGATCGAAAATCAAGAAAGTGAATCCATTTGTGGGATGCTGATTTTGACAATCTCTTTAGACGACAGTATAAACGACTGGATTCACAACTACAAAAAAGAGTAGATGATGCCGTTGCAGAAATTGTAGGTTCGGAAGATCCCACAAAGCTTGGTGAACAAAAAAGGGGGCATCTAAAGCATTTTTATGCATACGATCTTGGAAGACAGTACAGAATCATCTACAATATCTCGTACAATACAAAGACAATAATCTTCTCCAATGTTGGTTCTCACAAACAAGTCTATGGCAAAGACTAGCATATGTGGTCTATTGCATGATACCTGTCAAGCTTCAAAAAATCATTCACAAGATTGATTTGAAACCAAAGAGAAGAAGAGACATTGCCTAAAGCAACGCAACAGAAACGCAAACAAACAAAAGAAAAAAGAGATGACAAACTCTGTCCAGAAGAGGAAAAGGTTGCCAAACTCTACAAGGCAGGCAAGCTGAAATTCAAAAGATTCGAAAATGTAGAAGACTGCCTAAAAGATCTTAATTCCTGATCTTACTTGAGTTGATTTTATTTGTGGAACATAGATCAAGAGAGCAATCAATTCAAACGAGACTATAAACATCTAAGCTCAGATCTGCAAAAGAAGCCATGAAAACAATACATGATCTTGTAGCAAGCCAAGATCCTAGAAAATTAGGAGCGCATAAGACAGGTCCACTAAGCTGTCTGCATACCTATGAAATTGGCAGACAGTATCGAATCCTGTATGACGTGGTAAACGAAGAACATGTAATAATCTTGCTTCGTGTAGGACTGCACAATATCTACTAAATCTTTCTGACCACGACGATCTCTTCAAATCAAAAATCAAATGCAGAAATAAAATCTAGACCTTAAAAACAAACGTCTCTTCTTTGGCATGTACAATTTTGACATGCAAAAGATAACACAGTTCGAGCCAAGGCCTGCATTGAAATTCTGGAATCCTACATTGGACTTTGTTGGAATGATAGAATGCCTGAGTGAGATCAGGCATATCGCAAAGACAGGAAACATGAAGTCAGACGTAGATGTTGTAGATGTCAGGATTCTCCAGGGGATGGAAACAATAGAAGAGATCTATGAAGAGATGGGCAGGGAAAAAACAAAGACATGCCAAAAAGAATATGCAAATGAAGAGCGCACTCTAACTTTGGCAAAATCTGTCTTGCATACTGCCATGCCAAATCTTGCACCACTCACAGGCAAAAAAATATTCATAGCCGGAAAGGGCAAAAAGTCAGGCAAGAACTTCAAGTATGATGACTATATTGTACTGGAAGAGTCTGATGCACGAAAAGTGGGTCTGATAAGTTGAGACTTGATTCTTGCAGGTCATGCGGGTCAGATCAAATTCCATGCACGAGATGTATTGTGTGTAGGGAACCCATCATATTTTTTTGCCAGACTTGCACTGATGTGGATACAAAGACACACATGCATTTTTGAGAAGATATAGAACACAATATGATCTAAGGACAAAAATAAATGCAAAGGGGTGGGCAAGTCTCAGGTGTGAGAAAACATGTCACAATATTTTTAATATGTTACACGGTAGCTCATCCAAATTATTTCCTTAAATCAGATGGGACTATCTTTTGTGTTGGAAATTATTCTCCAGAAACAAAGGTCGCGAGTCAACAATGGCAACAATTACTACAAGTATCGTGTTACGATACCGGTACAAATTGTAGAGCAACTCAGATTGAAAAAGGGTGAGAAACTGGATGTATCAGTAACCGAGAATGTGATCATAATCAGAAAAGTTCTTTATTGAAAAACTGTACCAAAAATATGTAATTACACGTCATATCATTACACTATTTCATGGATAATTTTTTTTATTTTAAAATTATTAGGCAGCCTAACCACTTTTGTAATCTTGGATATTTCTCATCTCTTTGAATTCTGGTGCAGTTGTCAGGGTATATGTAAATTGTTTCCAAATTTGCATGCTGATACACATTCATTCTTGTTTATTTGATGTATGGTTTTTTACTATTTGTGAGATACTCTGACAATATGGCTCTTACAGTCTCCGGGACTGTTTCTATCATACGCCTTTTCATCTCTTTTTCAAGTTTTACTGCCATCTCGTCTGTTACTGTAAGCAGGTATTTTTTTACCATGTGTATCTACTCTGTACCAATTCATACTATCATATGTATAAATATTTTTAAATATTACTATGTGCTATACCGCGTAGGCAACATGACAAAACACGGGAAAATAAAGGCAGATCTGATGCCCGGGATGATGATTCTACCATGATATCGCTTCCTGCAGGCGTCAAAATAGTCAAGTTTTACGATGCCGAGATGCAAAAAACAGGCAAAGGCATACTGTACCTGTTAAACGATGGAATCATGTTTGAAAAGAGGGGAGAGGGTGTCAAGTTTGAATGCAATTTTGATTATCTGGCAAGTTTTGAGGCAGTAAAGAGGGACAAATTGCTTGTAGTGATTCGCACATCAGACGGCCGCAAGTCGATTGAGTTTAAAGTAAATACTGCCAATCAAGTCGAGTATGATATCTCCGAGGTAAATCAAGAGTATGCTAGAAACACTTCACCTGATTTCACATCTGATATAAAAAATATTGAAAACCATGATGATAAATTTGACCAGAATGCACATTCACTTTCAGAGGCCAGATGGTTCCAGGATAACTGGAATGATATCATGAAATTTCTCAAACTGGAAAGAGTGACTTATCTTAACGAGTATGTCAAGAATGCAAAAATCGGAACTCCAGATGTAGATCCGTATTTGCTAGTAGTAGACTATGAGAATCTAACTTACAAAGACTTTGCAGACTTGCCTGGATTTTTAAAGTGGAGATATGATACCATGTCAGACAAGGAAGTAGATATGATGGTTGATGTATTTCGAGACTTTGAGGATTTTTCTGTCAGAACGCTTGAGATGGATGTTCAAATGTGCAAGCCGCTTGAACATAACTTTACCCGGAAAGGATATCTTTTGTATCAATTTGTAACAATAGTTGCAAGAGAAAAATTAGAAAGTGGCAAGAAGAGACAGGAAGTTCAATCTCAAGCAACGAAGAGCTAAAATTAGCAAGATGCTTGTGGATATCTCATGGCTGCAAAACGGAAGTTTACTATTATAATACAAGAAGATCCTGAAGGTGGGTATACAGGAAGGTGTCTTGAGTTACGCGGGGCTATAAGCGAAGGGAGAACAATCGAGGAACTAAAGCAAAACATGACTGAGGCCATCGAGCTTGTTCTCGAGTCTCTGGAAGAAGATGCTAGAAAATACAGAAAACTGGTCATAGAAATTCCAAGTTAAGAAAAGATTACAATCATATCAGTCATATATTGAGTTTGGGTGTATACTACGGTCTCTGTACTGGAGACACATTTTAAATAACTCTTCCAGAATATCGTTATCATGGCAGAAGAGATCCTAACACTGGAAGGCGATGACGCCAAGGCCTTTCTCGAGTATGACTCTAGAGAGTTGACTGCAGAAGAAAAAGCAACACTGAAAAAAGCACGTGAATACTACCTCTCCAAATGTAAAACCTAGACTTTTTTTAATCTGATTTCTAAATCATCTCGTATTGGAATTAGATTACAATATCATCTCTCCTGGCGACGACCTTTCATTGCTGGACTTTGCCGAATCTGATGGCACAGATCCACTGGGAGTTGCCGAGTTTGCAAGAACAAAGGCTGCCAAATATCATGAAAATAAGATTGCCACAGTGCGGGTAGTGCGGGATAAAAAAGAGATAGTTGCATATTTTACGGTTTCAATGTCAGCAATAAGTGTAGATATTCTTGCAAGTGGAGAAAAGGTAGAGGGTGTAACCTCAATTCGGTATCCTGCAATGTTGTTAGGTCAGTTAGGCGTAGATAAAAAGTATAGAGGAAAGAGAATAGGAAGTGACATTTGCAACTTTTGTCTTGGTTTGGCCGATGTTCTTGGAAAACAAATTGCTTGCAGGTACGTAATTTTGCAGACTGGTACCACTGGAACGTCATTGTATAAGAGATTTGAATTCCGCATGTCTGCCAAACCTCCGGTAGGCAAGAAAATTTGGATGTACAGGAGACTTGGTTGATCTTTAAACAGAACCTAGTGATTAATACCCTTAAACATTCTCGTTGAATGTTTGTGATTTGTCTGTTTGGTGTAATGAATCGTATGTCTTACGATTTCGAATAAACTCCTTGATATTTTCATTAGTCAGACCTCCCATCTTTTCTAAATTGTAAGAAATGTTTGCAAGCTTTTGAGGTTCAAATCCATGATTTACAATTGTTGCACAAACAGCTTTTGCAAAACTCTGTGTGTCTCGGACTGGAACAGATTTGAAGTACTGATGGTCAAGTATCTTGGAATAATTCCCAGTCTTGATGGAATCCTGTGCCAGATTTAACATAGTCATTCCATTTTGCAGGTGTACTCCTGCTTGCTCTTTCGGAACTGGAATGGTTGCAAGCCTGGTCATCATTCCTGCCGAATTTTCAGTAAGGGCATTATCCACAACTGGCTGTATCACTGAATTGCCGTACTGGTGTGCCATGTCCTGTGATTTTTTTACAATTTGAGAGCCAGCGCCTCGCATGTCATAAGCCAAGTCTTTTGCACCTACCCGTCTTAGGGCATGAGAGCCAACATTTGACAAGCCTTGTGCGATACCTCCAAACCCTCCTGCCAGACCTCCTCCCATTGCAGCCTTTACCATGCCAATTCCTGATATTGATTGGCCCATCTCTGCCGCACCATATTGTGCCGACATGGCAGCACCATATGCACCGCTTCCAATTCCTTTTCCGCCCTGAATTGCCATCATTGACATCATTCCACCAAAACCTGTAGCAGTTGTTGCTATTGATGTCATGGAACTAAACAGGGAACCAAGCAGTGGAACCAAAATTGTTGGAATAAATGTTGATAGTGTAAGCACTGCAACAGACGCAAACCATTGTTCTTCTACTGGATGAGTTGTGATACCACCAAGGTATGCTGCACCTGTTACCATGACAAGAGCTGAAAATATTGGAACAAGCGAGAGACCGAACAAAGTATCATAGAGTCTTTTTGTTATTCCCTGGAACCATGGTACAAGTGATAGTATCAGAATAACAGGCAGTCCTGCAATCAATACTGCTGTTAGTACCTGTCTTATTGCTGCAAACATGTATGTCAAAAATGACAACATTAGTGAAAGAAGCGACCCAATTGCGCCAAGTATCAAGGCTTTGCCCTGGTCTGAGAAAGTAGATAAAATATCTGAACCGTTGAATAATTGTACAAGATTGTTTAGAACAGAATTATCTACCTGCGGTACTTTACCTTGCGATATTCCCATCCCGTTGATGGTACCAAACACCTTGACAACGGATTCTGGAGTCTGGCCTGTATTTGCAGGATCCATTATTGCTTTTGATCCTAGTTCGATTGTACCAGCATACAGGTCCCAAATTGGAGGAAAGCCAAATAAAATTACAAAGTATAATGTGCCTTTTGAAATAATTCCAAATGCTGTTGATGCAGGAACAACTTGTATTTGCTCTAGCATGAATAAAATCCCGGCAATCATCAAGACTGCTACAAATGCCCAAATTATTCCAGACCGTAACATGTTGTAAACTGAGAGAAGCGAATCTGTCTTGCCTTGTATTGTACTATAATCTCCTGTTGTGCTAAACTTTGGCATTGTAGTTGTAAGTGAAACATAGGAATTCTCAAGTGTCGTCATAAACATCTTGCCCACTCCGATCATTATGGCAATGATGGCAATAGTTGATATCAAAATTATGATAGAGTCTAACCCAAAACCATCTCTTGATTTAAACACAAAATCAATAGGGAACGTACTTTTAAAGCGGCTAACACGACGAGTCATTTTTTCGCAATCCATTCAAAATTCCATCCCAAGACGGAAAATTACGTAGCTGGGATGGAATTAATTTCTGAGTACGGATTCTATGACTTGAAGGTGTATACTACTAGAATATTGCAAGATATGCAACAAGTGTAACTAGCATAAATGGGACAAGCGGGAATGCTGATGATACATAACCTGTAAAATCATTTGTAAAATCTTCATCTGGGTTTGGTTTGAAATGAAATGAAAACTTGTCACCTGTCTGTGTTGGTATGACAAACTTTTCGTAGCTTCTTTTTCTATGCATGGTAAGAAATGCAAGTATCTTACGATGTGGCTTTTCATTGATTCCAAGAAATAGATTGCCATGTAACATGTCTGAAATGTTGTATATCGTATTGTAGAGCATACCAAATAATCCTAGTAATACAGTTGTTGCAAGTGCAACTAGTACCGAAACTGGCATATTGTCAAATATTGGAAATACAATTGCAAGTGCAATTATGGCAAGCCCGTCTGCCTGGCCAAATACTCTTGTGAAAAACCATGTCATCCCAATGATTATGCCGATGACCAGAAAGAAAATGGTAGCAAAAGATGGCAGTGGGGCTAGAAAATATAATACAATTCCAGGGATTGCAAAAATCAACCAGATTCTATCGTCTATTCTACGTGTCTTTATGTCAAAATATGACGCGACTGATAACATCGTCAATGTTATGATCTGTCTTAGAAAAAGTATGGTGTCCGGGTCTGGCATGGGAATGAAAATTGCATCTCTTTTTAACACAGGTTTTTCGTCATTTGTTGGAATAAAATGGTAGTCATTCCATTGGCCTTTCAAAGTGTGGGAATTAAACTGATTGAATAACTCTCATAGACGGGTCTAAAATAAGACCAAGATTGTCTCCCCGGATCCGCTTTCTCTAGTATCAGGAACCCTTGAATTATTTTCTAATTCTTATTGTTCATAAGAGTAAGAACGTCCTTTCCTTTTTCAGTTATTATAAAATATGTAGTTGTTCCAATAGAAACCATTTCTTTGATCAATCCATGTTTTAGAAGGATTTCAACATGACTATCAGCTGATCTCCAATCAAAACCAATTTCATTTGCAACTTGTAGTTTGTTTTTGGGTAAGATCAAACTTTGTAAAATCTTTATGCGAATTGGACCTCCTCGCATTTTTACAAGCATCTTGAAGAGATCATAATCATAACCATTCTTGTGCCACATACTTTTTGTTTTACCTTTGTAAAATGATGATAATAAAAATAATCCCCATGCCGCTGATGCAATGTATGTGGATTTAGCATAGAGTCCTACAATAAGTAATGATAATGGATCATTATAATGCAAAGCTAGGAGTGGAAACACAGTTGTTAGGAAAATAGTATCTGATGTTGGTTTCATGAATGGAGGAAAATGGTTACTAGAAATTGTATGAATTGCTTCAGTTGACAGATTAATTATAACGGGAAACGTGAATACTACTGCTATCGACAAAGTAACTAACTTCAGATACTTTCTATTCATAATGTGCGGTACTTGGTTTACGACATATTTGTGCTTTTCTCAAAACAAGAAAACTGGTTTTGGTAAACTCAGATGTATTGATAACTTGAATTAGTTGCCTAATGACGAACTTTAAGACAAATCTGTCTAAGAACATCCAAACCGTAGCTATAATGGCAATAGTAGCCGCCATTATGGCTCCAAGCATAGGAGCACAAACATCCTATGCTGCAGACATGAACACGGATCGTTCTGTTCTACCAACACATGCAGCTAATTTGGAGAGATCTCTTTCTCAGCAGATCCATGGCCACACAGGCTGGATCTATCTGATGTCATGGAACTCAACAAGTTCTACAGTGAATTATGTTGGACCAGCAGAATCAAATCCGTATAAAGCCAAGTTATACATGACTCCAACCGTCTCCGCAGGTCCTTTGACTGCATCAACCACAGTAAACAAAGCTGTAGGGATAGTAAAGGATACTAGCGCATCTGGTACAGCCATATACAAAGAAGTCATGGACTTTAACTCCAAGGCATCCAATACAAACTCTAATCTGCTCCAAATCGTAAACGCAATGAACTCAAATAACCAGCACTGGATTCAGGCTGGTCTATTTTATGATAATGCTGGACTCTACGGATCACCAGCATGGAGAATGCAGTATGATTCTATCCAGACAGGTGGTTGTTTCACTGGAGATTTCAACAGTGTATCTGCACCACAAACAGTCTCAACAGGAGATTCAATCGAATCATTCATCAAGGCAGATGGAACACAGGCAGGAGTATATTCCATGGGAGAAACTGACTTATCTAACAATCATGGCACCGTGTTTGGTTTCTCAGAAAGCAGCGATACGGGAAAAACAATAAACCTCGGTCAAATAGATACAGGATCTTGTCACTACTCAAGTGGACCTGAAGAAGAAGAACAATCAGCTTCTAGCTTTCCTGTAGCATACAACTGGGGATCACAGATATTCACCTTTGGATTCTATGATACACCAACTAGTGGAAAAACTGTATCAGTTACAGGATGGAATACTCCATGGGGATCATCATGTGTAAGTGTTTCAACACCACCTGTTTCGCCAGCACAAGCAACATTCACCGCTACTAGTTGTTAGGATTCATAAAATCATGAATTCTTACACTCCCTCTTTTTTTGTCTTGTTAAAGAATGCCAATAATTATTAAAATGTTATTCAAGAATTTTTCAAACTTATCTATTTTGGCATTATTAGTATGTCTACTTTTTAATTCGTATTATGTTATACAAACACATGCAAGTTCTGTAATTGCTATGCCATTAGAAGTGACATCAACAAAAGGACTACCTTTAGAAGCTATAATCAAACAAGGAAATTCAGTACACATATCTGCTGAAATTCAACTAGGTAAGAATTACGAGATTGAAGACATGCATCAAACAATTAGCAGTTTACCATCAAAGGTACAAGCATGGACAAACCCCAACATGCTATCAAATGAAATCAACATCAAACATATTGAAAATACTACAATTACTATTCTAGTAGATTCTGAAACACAGACTGGAAACTATACGCTAGCAATAATGGGTAGTGGAACAATAAAAGATCTAGTTACTGGGAATTATCTCCAGTTAAACAACAATACATTAGGAACAATCCATCTTACCATACAACCTAATCCAAGCAAGATTAGAATGAATGTAGGTACACCTGAAATGCACCAAGAGAACTTTTGTGCTAAGGATCCTCATGGATTTACAATGTGTAATTCGCTTGTGACTTATGAGGAGTTTTCTCTGACTGTCTATTCCAAGAATACCGTGGATATGAAACTAAATGCATCTATTGTGCCAACGGGGTCCTGGCTAAGGATCATTCCACAACAAATTGTTGCTAACTCTAATGGAAGTTCAGCAAAGATTATCATGTCTGGTATTGAAAAACCACCACTTGTCAATCCGTTAGTTACCAATGTAATGACAATACAAGCAGCATCTACAAATGGTGATATGGTAACAAGCTTTTTACCCATTGTAAAAACACAAAACTTGACCATACTTAATTTTCCTGCTCCAATAGAATTGGCAGGGGAAATAGGACCAAACATCAATAGTACTAACTACGGAGTATTTGGTGTGGTGTATGATCCACATTATAATTCTACATCATTGCCAGTGAACCTTTCAGTTCTTGGATTAATAAAAAAAGACAATATTATCCCCCTGCCATCTTGGCTTGATGTTAATATCTCAAAACCTTCATTCGATTTGAACGCTACACAACCATATTACTTTATGATCACAGTGAATACACCATCTGCACCTGCTGGAAACTATACGGTTGCAATCAAGGAGAACATCGGAGAAAAGCAGTTTATTAAAAATATGAGGATAACTTTAGCATCTCCGGTATTCATGGGAAGTATATCTGATAACAAAATACAGAATGAAAATACTGCAGATCCTTTATCGTCCCTACCTCACATGCCATCTAATATTATGTCCCCATTGATGCAATTTAAATCTGGTATCTCTGTAAAAGATATTACATGCAAGAAAGATTTTACACTTATATTAAAATCAGAAGATAACTTTCCGGCATGTGTAAAACCCAAAGATGTTACTAATCTTGTGCAAAGAGGTTGGGCAAAATTACTATAGAAAATAAAATATATGTGCTAAAAAATTAGGTGGTGCATACTAACTGTTCTAGTGGTAACCCCGGGTCTAAACTACAATCAGTTTATTCATGTTTTAAGGGAGGAACTAAACCCCGTGAACAAAACCTCTCACGAGGAATTATTTTTGCGTGATACATTAAAAGTGATCATATAATAATTCACACAGATTATCCAATTGTGTGATACATAATTCCTTTGCAATTACTATAATTAAAAAATGGACGGAAGATATGGAGAAATCAAAATGGCAATGATTACTATGATTGCTGTAATTGCCACATTTTTTGTATCCTTGAGGGTAAACATGCTTACCTTGGTAAAGACAAATCCCATGGCTAGTGATGATATCACTATTACCATATTTATGGCATCTACAAACTCTGGTGTTATGGCAAATGCACTACCTACTCCCAAATTGCTAAAAAATGACAAGTTCGAACTCATCTTTGTTAGCAATGAGATGGATGTCTTTGACACAAAAACCATGATGATTGGACCAATGTACACCAGTAACATTTGCATACGTAATGCTGATATCGTTGATTTTTTTATGGTGGTAACATCTGACACAAATCTGGTCAAGTGTTCGAGAGTCAATGGTGTTCCCCCTCCAGTGTCTGCAAGTTTTCCCAAAATAAATAACACTAGTTTGGTTATCCACGACTTGTCTTCAATACCTGCAATGCCAGACAGTGTTGCGCCAGATTTTAACTGCGAATAAATCATTCCGAACAATTTGTCAAAATATTTATTATATTTTCGTGTTCCATAAAGTCTGTATAGCGATATTGTCATGTCATATCCTATCTTTCTATATTCTGTTACATCTCGGAGAAATTCAGGTAATGCATTTTCGATATTTTTGATTCGCAAAAATTGCGGTGTCGTATTAAACATGTTTGCCAATGCAAACCCCAGCACACTTGATGTGATTACAAGCCATGGTGCTTGGCGCAGAGATGTCATTGCAACTGCAATTATTATGGCAACCACAAAGGCAAGATTTCCAATTGTTATCTTGTTCAAATTTCTTGGCTGTGACGAATCTACCATTACAATCAATGCCATGCTCATCATGGGAATTCCTATTACACCTACAAGCAAAAGAAGTGTAACAGATCCACCCGGTAAAAGAAATGACGTTGCAATCAAAAATGTAGGCATGATCAAAAGTATTATCAACAATATCTCACCAAAGGTTGTTGCAGTTCCCAAGTATCTCTTGAGATTTTCTTTTAGGGATTCAAAGAAGGATTCAGCTTCTCTCTCAATTAGATTTGTAAGATCTCCGCCCGTCTGTGCAGTTGCTACATAACTCAAAAGAAATGACTGGAACGCTCTGTTTGGATGATGCAGTGCTATATCATTGAGGGTCTCAAAGATATCCATCGCAAACATGGTGACATTACGATAAGCCATCTTGGCATCAGTTTCTATAATCTCAAACAATCCATTACCTATCATTTCAACTAGCGAGTCATACAGCATCTTTTCTACACTCTGCATTATTGACGCATATTTTGTAAAATATGCCAGTTCGTGGTTGATTGCCGTCTCACGTTTTGATTTGGCAAGTCCTAGTGCCATTCTTGGATAAAACATGATTCCAATTGGTAGTATAATGAGGACAAAAAATAATGGAGTTACAAAGATCCCTAATGCAATAGCAATTGGAAGTATGATTATAACAAACAAGACAGAAAATGACATGCTCTTTTTTATCATGTTAAGCGAGTTTGCAGGCTTGCCTGACATCCTGATATATCTTTCAATCTGGCTGCCAAGTTTTTTCTGTAATTTTTGAAATATTGGCATATCCAGTATTGGTTTTGAGATAAAAATTGGTAGGTTGGTTGACAAAGGAATTATTCTGGCAGTGGGTTTTTTGATATTTGGCGTGTTTAATTTTTGCAGTAAGGAGAATTTGTAAAATTTCTCAACAAGTTTTTTCCAATCAAACTTTTTTGATGTACGTTTTGATACCATGAATAGCAATCCTATTGTTGAAATCACAAAGACAGCTAGATTATTGAACGCCAATGATAGCCAGATTATTGCAACAAGGGCAACTATTACATGATTATAATTCACACATTACAACAAGATGTGATTAAAAAGATAAATCCAAAGGCTCTGGGTTCTGGTTTAAAAACAATCTAACATTTGGCAGTTGATGGTAAAACTGCAAAAAAGAAAAGCAATGTCACAATCAATGGAAATAGCGTTGATTGTTGGAGTCGTAATTGCCATCGTGGGAGTTGTTGCATTCTCTGTTACTGGAGGAGTACAATCATTGACACAACGCACATCAGTCAGCATTTCACACAGTGAATTTACAAAGACCTTCAATGGGACATACTATCTTACCGTTGATGTCAAAAACGATGGCAACAAAAAACTGAACAACTTGACTGTACAAGTACAAGATTCTGTACCATATACTCTTGCTCCATTGCCTCTAATACCGGGTCAGACAGCAAGCTATTCTGGTAAAGTAACTCCAATTCCAGCCAATCCTACATCTGGAACCCAATTACCCCTGATCGTAAAAGCTACATCAGATGATGGGTCGGTGACATCAAAGACCGGATCGTTGTTTGCTCCATGATGCAAATCCCTTTTATTTTATTTTTTATCATGATATGATTGAGAAACCTAGAGATCCTGTGGTTTGAAGATGTTAGTCCATTAAACGAACCAGTACTGTCTTTTCCTATAATTGGGAGAATTTCTATGAGGCAATTTTTCATTTTGGGCCTTGCCTCGATGATATCTTATTTGATATTTTCAAGCTCGCATGGTATCATTGCTGTAATTCCTGAAGGTATTGGAGCATTCTTGGCTCTAACAAAACCAAAAGTTACATCATCAGAACAAATGGTAATCTCCATGGTTTTATTTTTCATGGGGAGACATTATGGTACTGGAAACAAAAAGAAAAAGGCAAAGAGCAAAAAGTTATCAAGTTCAAGTAAAAAACTCGGTCTTGCGGAATCATTAATCGAGAATTCGCAAGAAAATAACATTAGAACCATTACCGTGTCAGATCTTTTCAGACCATACAGATTCAAGGTTAAACTTGTAGGTCCAACTGGAAAGGTTCTCGCTAACAAGAAATCCAAAGTGTATCTTGATGGAACTTACTTGGATGCACTGACTACAGATATCAACGGGGAATTGGAAACTATAATCATACCAAAAACACCAGGCAAAAAAAACATTACAGTTTGTGTAGATGAACAAGCAGAACCAGTATTTTTAGAAACCATCGAAGTGAAAACACACCAAGAAAATTTGGCTTAAATAATTCATCATTTTATGGTAACATGCTAGACCACGCCGCCGGCGAAGAAGTAAACATGGGCAACAAGTATTCGAAAATGATGATAGCTGGCATTGGAGGTCTTGTACTGATACTGATTGCACCAACATTGCTCAGTTACATAGCTGGTGTAGATATAACATCAGGCAAGGTAAATGCATCTGATACAACTCCATTAATTCCACCAGATCTATTGAAGCGCACCTTTGGGGCAGGTCAGCTTATCGGTGGTATCATTGCAGCCCTAGTTCTTGCCATAGGTGGAATCAAGCTAGAGTTAAAAAAAAGATTAGCACCTTGTTCAGATTTGCTCCACTGATATTACTTGGAGTTGGCATTTCATTTCCTTGGTGGATATCTCTTTCATTTTTTACATTTTGGATGACATTCTTTTTATTGGATATCAAAAGCACAGTTGGATTCAACGAATTTATAAAATATGAAACAAATGTAATGGTACGATTATTTTCCCGTAGATTTACCCCTAAACAATCACTGGCACTTCAAATTCTATTTGAAATTGTCATTATTTTCTCAGGGTCTATTTTTTCCCTTAGGCTTGATGTATCCTCTGCAGGTATTATTGCTCTGGTTTTTGGGATTACACACATGACTGCATGGCGTTCAAACAAAGAATTCATTGCTGTGTAATTATATATCATAATATCACACTTTATGTGATGTTATGATATATATCAGAACATCACATATAATGTGAGGTTATGATAGAAGATGAGAATGAGCATAATACTAGACAAACTAAGGATTGAGAACAAGGAGTTCGTAACAGCCAATGAGCTGAAGGAATACTGCAAGTTGACAAAGATGAACTATGATCTTGTCATACGCTATTTTGTATCAAGAAAGAAATATCTCGTAAGGATCTTCAGAGGGATTTTCTATGTAAAGTCGATAGAAGAGTTCAAGCTAGGAAAAAGTAAATACAATCACCTGGAACTTGTATCGAAGGGTCTGGAATTAAAGGGAGTGAAAAAATGGTATTTCGGCCTGCATACTGCATTAAAGCTAAACAACATGACACACGAGCATTTTGCTATTGAGGAAGTTATCAGTGATTCTTTATTCAGGGCAAATCCAATAAACATAGATGGATACAAATTCAAATTCGTAAAACTTTCTCCATCGTTACTGGATTTCGGGATAAAAAAAGAAAATACAATGCTGCGCTACTCCGATCCAGAGAAAACAATACTTGATTTCATATATCTTTCAAGACAGGATGGTGTACCTGCTGATAGAATTATTATTGACGTGTCTGATTGGTGTAAAAATATTTCTAAAGACAAGCTCAAGAAATACTCAAAGAATTATCCAAAAACAGTGGCAGAGATTGTTGACAGGGTGATCCAATGATACTAGATTTTGTAGACAGAGTATCAACAATTCAGGGAATTAGGCGGAAAGACATGATAGAAAAGGATCTCCGCCTCCATCAAATTTTGTTAGATCTCTCAACAAACAAATCATTTTCAAGCAAATTCATCTTCAAGGGAGGCACATGTCTGATAAAACATTATCTTGACTATTTTAGATTCTCAGAAGATATTGATTTTACATGGAAGAATCAATCTAGATTCAATGGAAAATCAGGAAAACAAATCAGCCGAGATTTGTCAGCAATCATTGATGAGACAGGAAAAGTTTTCGAGAAGATATCTGCAAAGAGAGACCTGGATTTCAAATGCGTCAAGAGCAACAGAGATTACGTTGAATTGGGTGGAAGCAACAGAATTTGTACGTTCAAACTGTGGTATGATTCTGCCATATTGAAGAAGAAGACTTTCTTGAAAGTACAGATAAATTTCGTGGAGAAAATGTGTCTGAAACCTAGGAAAGGACGTCTGAGGAGCCTCGTGACGGGAAAGAACAGCGAATTGGAGGTGTTGTTTACAGAATATTTGGAATATTCTGAAACTATACCCTTTGAGATGTATGGTGCAAAAGAGATTTTGAGTGAAAAGGTAAGAGCGTTATTGACAAGAGAGGGGATAAAAGCTAGAGATTTTCTAGACATATTTTTTATTTCCAAAAGTCTAGGTATACACCCACAAGATGTGGAAAAATGTGTTATTGCAAAGACTGATTTTGCTCTTGCACATTTTGAAAAGTATAGGACAAATCTGGCAGATAAGAAAAAACTTCTTGACAAAGGAAAAATATTCGAATGGGGGTCTGAAAAAGATCTGTTGTTGACAAAACTAGATGAAAAAGAATTTCATGATTTCATAGATGTATTTACAAAGTATTTGAAAGAACTTGTCACGAAATTAAGAAACTGATCTTCAAATGAATCACTTTACTTTATCTCGCAACTGTACTTTCTGACAGGCCAAACATAGGTTGTAAAAATACTAATCAACCATTGTGTATTTTTATAGGATTCGTTATTTCAAGTTGTGACTTCAAAAATCATTGCACTTGAGTATGAATTGAAGGTATGAGTGGAATAAAGAAATTTGGTGAATCAGACTTTTCAATTCTATGAGAGTTTTGGATTTGAATTAATAAGACAAAGAGAAATCAAAACTATCCAAGATTTAGTTTTCTGGTTAAAGACTTGTTTATTACAGTCATGTTACTAAAACTGCTGTATGGATGTTGTTGGTGATAAGAGGGACTTTAATCCTGTGTATGAAGGTCTTTCTGATGGACCAATCAAAAATGTCGTGAAAGAGATCATTAAAGCCCTAAAGGATGATTCGATTGTGGGAGAACATATACGACGAAACCAAATTCCACAATATTACATACAACGACATAACATCCAGATTCTATACAGAGTGGCTTTGCCACAACAATGGCGACTGATCTATACTTTTCATACGTTCAATGAAGGGGAAAAACCAAAGGCACTACTATTGGAATTGATGAATCATGATAAATATAACAAGAGATTTGGCTACTTTAAGAAGGCATCTTCTTAGTACGTTACTTTTAGGTATGGTACACAAAAGACATATACTTCTAAGTACATACACAATACATGCCTAAAACCGTATATTCTGGAAAAAAAGATTTTTTAGAAAACATGCAGGTAAGAACACTAAATATCGATATAATATCTGAAGAAGATTTAGAACAAAACAATCCTACTCTCAAAAGCATCCTAAAGGTTGAAAAACTCTTCAAAGAGAATACCGAATTTAATTCTAAAAATCAGATTTTAAGAAAATTAGATGGTAGCATGAAGGCACCCGTTCTGAATATTATTTTGAAATATCTAAAAGGATTAGGGAAGATAATTGATAACGAAGATGGTTCTTGGACTTGGATATATGCGGTAGATAATGAAAAATTGAAGAAAAGCTACGTAGATGCTGTCAAGTTATAGAATAGTAACGATAAACCAAACAAGGGTTGTAAAAATACTAATCAACCATTGTGTATTTTTATAGGATTCGTTATTTCAAGTTGTGACTTCAAAAATCATTGCACTTGACGCAAACATAGAACAAGTACAGGTCATTGATCATTATACAGTGAACCAAGCTAAAGTTTTCATTACAGATACTGGTGAATATTTGATAAAAGAACCTCACTTGGAACAAAACGAGTTTCAAATTTATGAAAAGATAATGGACCATCTCATGAATTCTTTGCCATTTCTTGACAAACTAGAGACTGAGGAAGAGCGCATTCATCATCTAGAAAAATATATCTGGCAAGATGCCCAAGAAAAGGGAATTATAAATCAGGTCTCAAAATTTTATGACCGTCTAAAATATTACATTGTTCGTGAAGTTTTGGGGTATGGCGTTTTAGATGTCTTGATGAATGATGATGATATCGAGGAAATTCTAATCGAAAGACATGATACAGATGTTGGAGTGATACATCGAAAACATTCTGAAATGCACATACTTGATACTAATATTGTCATAGGCAAATCTACTCTGATGGATTCTTATACTCAAAGACTTGTTCAAAAGACTGGAAAATCTGTCACAGTTGCCAAGCCCATAATGGATGGAACAACTAGAACAAAACACAGAATCATGGTCATATATGGAAAAGAGGTCTCAGGCAACGGCTCAACCGTATCCATAAGAAAATTCCCGTCAAAACCCTATACTATCACGCATCTGTTACAATTTGGAACCATAAGCAGACTGATGGCGGCATATGTCTGGATGCTAATAGACGCAAAGGCGTTTGGTGTTATAGTTGGAGAAACCGGTTCTGGAAAGACTACGCTGATAAATTCTCTAATGACCATGGCCAATCCCAGATGGCGTATCATAACCATAGAGGAAACGCCTGAGCTTCAGATGCCACAAAAACGCACTATATCATTACATACAAGGTCAAGCCCGCTTGTAAAATCAGATAATGATATTGGAATTATGGAGCTAATCAAGGCGACACTAAGGATGAGACCTGACTTTGTCATTGTGGGAGAGGTTCGTGGAAAGGAGGCAAACGAGATGTTCCAGAGTGCTGCAACTGGACACGGCGGGCTAAGCTCCATTCATGGATCTGACATAAAATCAGCATTAACAAGACTTGCAGCAGAGCCAATCAACATAAAACTTTCACAGCAAATGTTGCTTTGGTTTGCAATCCATTCAACTACACTCAAAGGTATGGATGGAAAAACAATGCGAAGAATAAAAACACTGACAGAAATTAATCCAACAGATACGGGAATAGAAACAACAGATTTGTTTAGTTTTGACAGGAAGAACAATGACTTTGGTCTCAATGACATAGAGGAACTGGTCAAGAAAAGCAAAAGACTCGGATATGTCGCAGAACTTTTTGGTATTGATCCTGTATCGGACATTCAAAAAAGAATTACACTACTTGATACATGCATTGAAAAAAAGGCCTACGAGGTATCAGATGTTTTCAATATCTTGCGTCAATATTATCAATTCTATCCGACTGGAAAAAATTAGCCAACTCTTGATCATCGTTCCCTTAAAAAGAAATTCTCTCTAAATTATATGCAAAGAATCAAGACAATACATAACTATGAAGTAAAGCCAACAAATTTCTTTACACTTTCCGATGAAAAGCAACGAACCGTACTATCACATTTTTATTCATTGCTCACTTCGATACAAGAACCACTTTGTATAACAATGATAAAAGAACCGTTAGATGCACAGATGGGAAACGAGATAAGGCATCTCCAAATTTTGAGAACTTTCATGTCAAGTACAGAGCCATTGGATTGGGCACTTGAAAGACAGGGTTTTGATTATTTTCTTGCAACAAATATGGTACCATTTTCTGTAAAAAATGAATTTCTAAAACATGTAATACTTGAGAATGGCAAGTTAGCCAAATGCTTTACGCTGTATTCTATGTCATCTACGCTCTCACCGGCATGGATCCACTCCCTGCTTCCTGTATCTGATGCAATAATGCTCAATTTTGCCCCAATAGAGCAAGACCGTGCAGTTTCAAAATTGAGAAAAAAGATTCACCTCATGCAGGCCACACAAAGCACCAATCCAAAAATGATGCATCAAATACAGATGGCACTTGAGGCCGTGTCTGCACTTGAAAAAAACAGTACAAAAATGTTCACAGTTACTGCTAATGTGATAGTCCAAGCTGACGATCTAAAATCATTAAAGGAAAAATCAAAAAAATTTGTAAAACAAACCAGGATATCTCTCTCAAGTTTTGACAACACATCTGCAAACCAGGCCAGAATGTTAACCGGATGGGGAAAAAAACTCTACGTCGAGCTTGGCTCTTGTGCAGTTTTCTATCCATTTGTAAGTGCTGACATGCTAGAAGTTCCAAACGGAATCACCATAGGTGTAAACTATGGTACCGGTGCACCTGTCATCTTTAACTATACCATGCGTGCAAACTATAACATACTGATTTTAGCAGGCTCTGGTGCAGGCAAGTCTGTTACTGCCAAACTAATGATGAAGAGGCTGATGGAAAAATATCCTGATGCATTCATCTTTGTTGTTGACCCACAGGGCGAGTATGAAAATATTGCCAAGTATCTTGATGTGGAACCAATAAGAGTCACAGGAGAACAAGAACTCGGCTTTGATCCATTCAAGATGTTTGAAAAGCCAAGTGATGCGGTAAATGTTTTGTGTGAGATTGTGAAAGCCCCAACACTTGTTGCAAATTCATTTTTGGCAAAGTGTGTTGGGATAAAAAGTCTTGATGAGTTTTATGAAAAACTCTCAGATGAAGAGAAAAAATATCTGGTAAATCTTGTTACTGGTCCAATGGCAACTTTATTCAAGGGCCAACCTACAATATCTAACCGTACTATCATATCCCTAAAAGGAACATATGCTGAAGATTCTGTGGCAAAGATTAGCTTTCTTGCACTGGCCAAATTGTGGAAAAAAATAGAAGCCGCACCAACGGAGATTCCAAAAATACTTGTAATTGACGAAGGGCATCTCATCTTCAGGTTTGCCAGTGCCTCAAAATTTGTTGATTTGCTTGCACGTATGGGAAGAAAAAAGAATGTTATTTTCATGTTTATTTCACAACGGGTGGAAGATGTAACAAAGACGGAAGCTGGGCGTGCATTCTTTGACAACAGTGAGACAAAAATAATACTACGAAACAACGAGATTGCGGCTGAAGAACTTGCAAAATCATTGCAGTTGTCTCCACAGGAAAAAGAGATGATTCAGACATTTGTTCCAGGAGATGCCTTGATCTTGACACGCGATTATAGGATTCGTTGTTCCATTACTTCATCAAAAGAAGAGCTTGACATGTTTGGAACATCTCCATTGAACACAGATGCAGCTTAGAAACAAGTATTACAAATATTTCCAAGAGATGTCTGGTATCATTGGAATCTCTGAAATTGATTTGAAAGAAAAGATTGGAAATCTTCATGTCGGGGATAAATTTGAAACACAAACTTATACCATGCATGTCAAGAAAATATCCGAATCCAATGGACAGGTGCTTTATCATGTATGTCTTTATGATGGTACAGGCAAGTTGATTAGAAACGATCCGATATTTCTGAGTCGGCCAAAAAGACAAAAGTACATGTGAGCCTTTAAAACTTGATTTGTTTTGCATGTGTGAAAAGACGTGGTATACATTCTGCATATGCAATTTCTTTGCTGGTGATCATAGCAGTAGGAATGTCTGGCATTGTCTATGATTACATGAATGCATCAAACAGCATACTCTCATCAAATATACAATACACAATAAACACAGCAACCCTTTCTGCAATCCAGTCTGGAACTTTAACTTGGTATGACATTGTTTTGTCAAATACCGGAAACAAACCTTTCATTCAAACAACAATATCTGTAGACATTAACGGTGTAACGTATAATCTTTCACAGAATACAACAAGAATTGGTCCTAGTCAGACATTGGAGCAAAAAGGTATTCTAAATGCAGCAGTTGTTTATGGTAACAGCTATACTGTAAGGGTATCTGCAACAGCAAATGACGGGTCTACTTTTGTTACTGGCAGACAAATTAGTGCGGGATAGGACAAGTTAGAAAATGAAGATAAGACTTGGATTGGATACTGTTAACCTTTCAGTTGATCAGTAAGGAGATAAACAAATACAAATGAAATAGTACCAACGTGGGTATTTCATAGCCAACTTATTACCCCTTTATTGTAAATTTATTGAAAATATAAATACATAGGGTAATATAACCAGTTCATGGTCAGCGTAATACTACAAAAAACTAGTAATCAGACCTATTATTATTATCTCACCCACCACAACAAATCGAGAACCAAAAGAGAGTATCTTGGAAAAGAAATACCGGTCGATATTGAAGAACGAAAGAAAAGATTTCTGCTTGAATTTTACAGAGAGGATTGGTATCCTCAGCTGGAATTAATACGCAAAAATTTTGTTGCGAACCAAAAAAAGATGCCAGAAAGTGTAATCGAGCAAGAGTTGAAAGATTTTGTCATCCAGTTTACATATCATACCCAGAGAATTGAAGGATCTACACTTACCAAGCTTGAGACTGAGAGATTGTTGAGGGATGGTGTCACACCTTCCAACAAACCAAAATCAGATATGATTGAGACCGAGCTTGCAGAACAGGTTTTTTTTGAGATGCTAAAACATGAAAAACAGATCTCACTTGATACTGTTAGGTATTGGCACACAAAAATGTTCAACAAGACAAAGATTGACCTTGCTGGTGATGTAAGGGATTATGAAATCACAATTCGTGGAAGAAAAACAAAGTTTCCACCAGGTGATCAGGTTTTTTCTCTCCTAAGAAAATTTTTCAAATGGTACCAGTCTGCAAAATCCAGGATGAATCCGGTTGAGCTTGCAGCATTGGCTCATCTCAAATTTGTATCAATTCATCCATTTGGTGACGGCAATGGCAGAATATCAAGACTGTTAATGAATTGCATACTTGATGAAAACAGGTATCCTATGTTGAACATTGAATATGTTTCACGATACCGATACTATGCAGTTCTTGAAAAATCGAACTTGAAAAATGACGAGATGCCTTTTTTGCAGTGGTTTATGAAACGATATATTAAATCAAATAGGATCTGGCTGTAAAATCCTACTGTGTCCTTTTTTAATAAAAACAGATGCTACTACCTTTTGGTTGATCAATCGTGATTTCTGAGTATCAACAACCTCTAACTATCCGAGACATGGGTGTGTCCATGTCTCAATTAACTGTCTTGGCATGGTTTTGTTCAAGAAACAAATGAGTACTGGCTGCAACAAAATCAGCAAAAATGCCAATCAAATTGCAAAAAGGAAAAGTCAAATATATCAAAAAGTTCTTTCTAACAAGATAACAAATGAGACAATCATGATTGGACTATGGTAAAAAAAATCGAAACTGTTTTTGTATTGCAAGGTGGAGGTGCCCTAGGAGCATACGAGTGTGGCGTATACAAGGCAATGTCTAGGCATAAAATAAAACTTGACATAATTACTGCTACATCAATTGGTAGCGTTAACGCTGCAATTATGACAGGTTCCAAGAATGACGAGCCTGCAAAAGCACTAGAAGATTTTTGGTTAAGTCTGGCAGACACTGTTACCTCATCACACTTGCCTGACAAAGCCCGTGCCGTTGCTTCTGTAACACATGCATCAATCTGGGGAAATAAAGCATTTACACCAAGATGGCTCAGTCCAAATGTATCAGATTCAAATAACTCTCCATATATCTATGATAATACACGGCTTCGAAACAAAATAAACGAGTATGTTGATTTTGAAAGGATACGAAGACCTGCCAGTCCTAGAATAATTATTACTTGTACTGATATACAAAATGGAAAACCAACAATTTTTGATAGCAAATATGATAACATTACTGTGGATCACATACTTGCTAGCGCAGGATATCCTTACTATGGAATACAATGGACAAAAGTAAGCGGAAGATATCTGTGGGATGGTACACTGTTGAGTAACACGCCCCTAATTGACGCCATAAACGCCTCACCTGATTCGGACAAAAACGTGTACCTTGTGGATCTTTTTCCGCATGTGCAAGAGGAGCTTCCAAAAAACATGGAAGAAGTCTGGCACAGGGCAAGAGACATCATGTTCTTTGACAAGATCGAGCATACACTCAGAGTTTCAAATATGCTCAAACGATACCTTGAGCTCTTAGGTGACATGCATAAAATAACGACAAATTATCTGGATTCTGGAAAAGCAGATGATAATATGAAACAGAAAATATTGGAGATGGAGAAAACATATCACAAATTGACAGTTGAGAGGGGTGGAATAATAAGGGACATAGTACGTGTTGAAAGGAAAGAAGATGCGCCGTATCTGTTTGAAGATTCTGATTTTTCTCTTGCTACAATAAAAAAACTGATACGTAACGGAGAAAATGATGCTAACAAAGCAATAGACTTGCATCTAAAGAATTGATATTGAATTTATTGTGACGGCATCTAAATCTTGACCAAAATAGTGACAAAATACAGACACGACAAATTCAAACAAACCCGCAAATGCATTCAAACTATTGCGGTATTGAGGAAAAATCCAAATGTGTATCATGTGCTCAAAATGTTGTTGCATTAATTCCAGTGACCGGTTGGGCCTCCTATATCCTACTCTTGCAGGTCTTGCCATGGCAGCAAGTTCTGTTTCGGTGACAAACAGTTCTTTGTTGCTAAAACGATGGTCGCCACCAAGCAAGAGAAAAAAGAGGAACATTGAAAAATAAATCTATTCACCAGGGTCAAACTGATAAAATGATGGAATTGCAGGCGGTACATTTCCATAGACCAGAGCAATCTCGTCATGTTTGTTTATCTTGGTATCGTTTGATGATGTATTCACAAGTTGCCCATTGACAAATATTTTTGCAGTTGCGCCATAGATGGGAAAGTCTCCCGAGGCCTTCCAGATGTCCATGAATTGTCCTAGGGTAAATTCCTGTGATTTTGGCGACTCGATGTGTATGACTCCACTAGAATCATGCGTATGTAACCAATAGAGGCATTTGTTGTCAACTATTCCGATTCTTTCTGGTACTGTCAAATGGTTGCTGTTAACATAAAAATCAAGATGTGCATGTATGTGAAATGTTGTAATTTCACTTGTGTTGCATTCTATTCCATCAACTGCAGGTGCAGCACTGGGCGATGCATTGTTGGACATGTATCCCGCATAAACAATTCCAACTATAACTCCAGTCATCACTAACAATACTATTATCTTGCCGTTTCTCTTTTTTGTATTACTTTTTTCTTCTTTGATTTTTTTCACGTTATTTTACTACTAGTACGGGAATCTTTGATTTGTGAACTACTGCATGAGATACGCTGCCAAGAAAGGCTTCTTTTACACTGCCAAGGCCTCTTGCCCCTATCACTATGATATCAAATTTGTTTCTTGCAGCAAAATCAATTATCTCAGACGATTCTTTTCCAATTGTGGTTTTTCCAACAAAGACTATGCCGTTTTGAGCAGCGCGTTTTTTTGCATTGTCCATGAATTCCTTGGCAGCCTTTGTAAGGTATTTCTTATCATATGTTATCGGCATAAACGATTGTGGATATATTGGCATGACAAACAGTCCTGTAAGTGTAGCCCCACACTGTCTTGCAAGATATATTGCAGTATCCAGCCCTCTAAACGAGTTTTTTGATCCATCCATGGGAACTAGAATCTTCCTGACTTGGTATTTTGCCATTGTTATGGATGTGTTTTGAGATTATAAAACTGATTGTTAGCATGTTTGATGATTTTGGAACAGATTCCATCGAATCGCCGTACATTTTCTGACTAAAAGTCCTTGAGAGAAACCTCAAAATGATGAAAAACATGGAGAAAAAATCATCGTTCAGGTGTTTTAAATCTGGCATATCTTGCTATTGTGATGCAACGAAGGGGCATATCAGAGATATACTCTACAGTTCTGATGTTTACAGTAGCTCTTGCTATTGCGGGAGTTGTAATGGTATCATCATCTGACCAATTTGACAATCAGCAACAAAGTGCTTACCAAATGCTAGACTCGTCCCAAAAGAGAATGTCCGAGAGCATATCACTTGTGGCAGGAAGGAACACAGGAACGGGATCAGAGGTAGAAATAGTAAATTTTGGCCTTGAAAATATTAATTTAGACAGGGTAATGGTGGACGCAGTATTGCAACAATCCTATGCAATGACATTTATCAATGGTACGCAAACCAAATTTTTGCCAGTAAATGAACCTGTGATAATATCAACTGGCACGTCAGGCTCTAGGATGCAGATTGTTACAACACATGGTTCAGTCTTTGAATTTCCACTGGAATAATTTTGCTTTTTAAAATCATTTCTCCTAATCTGCGTGAAGAGAATCATTGGTCTGACACTAATTTCTCTAGTCCTGTTTTCTTCATCCATGATGCCAATATCTTTTGCAGACGTGGTCATCCCTGGCTGCAAAGTTTGGTTGGGCATGCATACAACTCCATCGCAGTACAACGGATTGCCTCGTAGTAACCCGGATGGTACGTTTTATCCTGGTGATGCTTTTGATTTTGCAATAACCATACACTGGAATTCATGGTGCTGGTCAATCAAACCAAAACCAATCAGCACAGTTGGTCTTCAAATTGGCCAGATCCAAGTCTTGCCAATATCATCAGGGGGAGGACAATCTTTTGGATATACGGAGACAGGGCATGCCGAAATTGGAATTGGATCAAGTGCCGCAACTTTGTCTCAAGTTGTTTTTGGTTATGGCTTGATTTGCAGTTTTAATCCACAGGCTGGTGGTACATGTTTTAGAGGCAGTACTGCTGGAAGTACTTTATATTCTCCCAAGATAATCTTGCCAAAAGTAACAATTGATCTAACAAAACAAAACTTGACAGATACAGACGGTTTTATGATGAGAAACCTAGACGGGACATATTATATCTGGGATGGAATCAATATTGTCTTCAATCCACAATACCAATGGAAGAATCAAAGGGTTGGTACGATATCAGCACATACTGTCTACTCATCAGACATGTATTTGCAAAAAGATTTTCAATGTCAAAAAAAGTCTTGCAGTGATACACTACTATATTCCCGGGCAAAGCCTTGGACATTTTCATATGAATATGCACAGGGCCAGACAAATTGGGTCCCGGAGACTAGCTCAGATATCAAAAAACATACCTTCACGTATGAAACAACTCTGTACAACATTGGAAGATTGATTGGCCAAAGTCAATTTGCAAAGACCGATGCATTAGTTGTAACGTATGACCCGGTATACAACTCAAGTTATGGGTATACAGTACTAAAAGATAACCAGTGGTGGGGGTTTGGGAATAGGCCTGCAGTAGCCATGCATTATCTTGGTTCAAAAGGCGGGGGGCAGGACGATTCGGACCGGGGAATTCATGAATATAGACGAAGCAAGATAAACTCATTTTCTTACAATAGTTATGCGTACCGTATCTTGACACCTGTGCCGCTAAATGTTACCATGACATGGTCAGAGTCACATTCTGCAAATTTTCTCGATGATAATTTCGCATATCGTGATGACTCGCTACAATCCGGAAAAAACTCTGCCATGTTTGTAAAATCTGGATACGGTGATATCATATTTGAGCATCCCATTTTGTTTACAATATTGAAGACACGTTATGATAATTCCACAATAATCAATACATTACAATCTGTAAACTTTGCAGGACTGGACAAACTTGATCTTTTCAAATATTATTTTGGATACCCACATACTAGATTCAGTACTGATGTGATTGTAATTGCCTTGCACTCTGATGGTTCCATAAACCACGTGCCAATTGATTTGAAGATGATACCTGATTATTCAGAGGGTGCAACATATGAACAGAACTTTATACGAACAAAGGTCATCCATGACAGGGACAGGATCTTTGCAGGAATTGTACTAAATGACATGTATGGTAAAGAAAATACGGCAACAGGTACTGGAGTAATAAATTTACAAGCACATCTTACATCGATGGTAATACCAGACATATCACAAGTACTTGCACAAAATCCCCTTGATCTTCCTCTCAATTTGGTGTATGAACAACCATCGCCGTATAATGTTACCATAACTGCAGGTGGAAAACGACTCTCGTTTGTAGAGCATGGATTTGAGTTTGATACAAATTGGAGGTATGTAATCAACATGGACCAAAACAATACACTCAACAGTACGAGGTACCAAGGAATGGTATCAATTCGACCTGACAATAACTTTGGATCGTACTCTCAGGTTCTAGTAGATGGAAAAATACAAAACATTACTTGCTCAACGGGATGCATCATCATGCTGTCTGATAGGTACAAAAATTCTACAGTTAGTGCATACAACGCTTGGGGTGGCAAGGCATCACAGACTTTTGATGTATACAATTCCGTGTCCCAAGACACCACTGATTACAACAAGATTGCCACATTGGTGTTGCTTTTTTCATTGGCTGTCACAGGCTATGGGTTTGTCAGGCGTTATTGGCGCGGATTTGCAGCGGCACTAAGTTTTGGAGATGGCAACGAAGACAAATAAATTACAAAATATTACAAATTAAACAAAAGTCAAGTCACAACAAAATCATTCTCCATTTTATGAATGGATTCTAATTTGTAAACTATTTGACAGTGGCACAAATCATCTGGTTTTAGACCATTTCTTCATCCACTGCAAAAGATTAATCATTGATTCCACAAGCTCCTGTCCTTTGCCAGTTAATTTGTATTCTACTCTAGGTGGAATCTCGTTATACGATAATCTTTCCAATACTCCACTTTTTTCCAATTCTTTTAATCTAATTGCCAAAGTTCTACTGCTTATTCCCTTCAGGGCTTGTCTGAATTGCTTGTATCTTACAGGTTCAGTGGTACAACATAAAGGAATTAAAATCTCAAGTGTGCCTCTCTTGGTGATTATCTTTCTTAGTTTTGCAGTCTCCGACATTAAAGACAACGCATCATACCCCTCAAAACTACAACTGTCTTTGATAATTGGAAGAGACTTTCTTTTAGTTTCCACTTTTACACCAACTGCAATCGTATATCCTTGACAACTTAAATGGTTTACTTGGTAAACCTATTGCATGGATGATATCATCAAAGAAAAGGTAAAAGAAAGATACGGAAAGATCGCACTGACTGGTAATTCTGACTGTTGCTGCATGCCCGGAGAATGCAGCACTGACGATTCCCTGATTGATGCAAGCAAGATAATTGGATATGACCGGGATGAATTAAGATCAATTCCAGAAGCGGCGATTCTGGGTGTGGGATGTGGTACCCCAATAAAATTTGCCAATCTAAAAGATGGAGAAACTGTCGTGGATCTTGGTTCTGGTGCTGGAATAGATGCATTCCTGTCTGCAAACAAGGTCTCAAAATCTGGGCAAGTAATTGGAATTGACATGACAGATGAAATGCTAGACAAGGCAAGAAAAAATGCAAAAGAAGGCAATTACACTAACGTAGAATTTCGAAAGGGGGACATTGAAAAGAACATTCCAGTAGATGACAATATAGTTGATGCAGTTATCAGCAATTGTGTCATCAATCTTACCACCGACAAGACAAGCGCATTTAGGCAAGTTCATAGAATATTGAAGCAAGGCGGAAGGATGGTAATCTCTGATCTTGTAACTGACAGAGAGATTGAACAGGGTCAGATCAATACGGAACAATGGTGTAGTTGCATAGATGGTGCACTGACAAGGGAGAATTATATTCAAAGTATCAAAAAAGCTGGTTTTGTGAATGTCGATGTTTTAGAAGAGAGACCATACATGGAAGGAGAGAAGGTAAATGGCAGAAAAATATCTAGTCTTGTCATCCGAGCAATAAAGTGATCATGCCATGAAGTTCTTTGAGAAACACAAGGAAGGAAAAAAAATTCTCTTTGTATGTGTAGAGAATGCCGGGAGAAGTCAGATGGCAGAAGGCTTCCTTCGAAAACATGCTCCTGATGGATGGATTCCAGTCAGTGCAGGGTCAAGACCAACGCCAGGGCTTAATCCAGTTGCAGTAGAAGCAATGAAAGAAGTTGGTATAGATATTAGCAAACAGAAACCAAAGGAATTATCTGAGGAACTGGTTCGCTCCTCCTTTCTAAAGGTGAGCATGGGCTGCATAGACCAGGCAGAATGTCCTGCCGTGTTTCTTGGAAACTATCAAGACTGGGGCATTGAGGATCCCAAGGGAAAACCGATTGAAAAAGTGCGTGAAATAAGAAACGAGATAGAAAAAAAGGTAAAGGAACTTGTTACAACTCTTGAATCTAACTAGCAAATTATCTTCTAATCAAAAGATATTTTTTGCCGAAATCATTGGTACGTTCGTCGTGGTAGCTTGTGCCACAGGATCAGTTGTATTGCATGCAAAATCCGGTGGAACCATAGGCACATGGTTTGAGGCGTTTGCTCCCTTTGTCGGGGTTTGTCTGATGGTGTATACATTTGGCAAGATCTCACGCGCACATTTCAATCCAGCAGTTACTATATCGTATTTTATAACAAAACACATTACAAAAACACATCTGCCCATCTATTTTGGAGCAGAATCTATTGGTGCATTTTTAGGAATAATCTTTGTCAAGAATGTCATAGGAACAGAAGCATACCTTGGAGTCAATACCCCAAACTATTCATTTCCAATATGGATGATTTTTGGGGTAGAGGTATTGGCAACAGCACTCTTGATGGCAGTAATCATGCTAGTTGTTCACACAAACGGACTGAGAGGTTTTAGCGGAATTGCAATTGGAGGAATGATAGGACTTGATATTTTCTTTTTTGCGTTTATCTCTGGGGCATCAATGAATCCAATCCGTTCCCTTGCACCTGCTGTTTTTTCAGGAGTTTTTGACAACCTGTGGTTATACTGGACTGCAACTTTTGTAGGAACATCGATTGTTGGATTTGTATACAAAAGAAAATTTGTGAACAGGCGATCTGCCTAAAACATGCAAACAAAACGTAATGAGTATTAAACTGATTTAAACAAATCTGCCTAGTATAATACACAATCAAAATTAATTGTGGAATACAAAATTATTGGATGCCGTATCTAGTACTCAGTTTTTCCATCTTTTCTTACATTGATCATAATACCGCATTTCTCACAATGAACTTTGAGGCTATGATATACTGAACGATTCAACCTGTCTTGGTCCTTTGACGATACTTGATGTGGATGGCATTGCATTGTAAGATCTGTCAGGGATAAATCTTGGGCAGGACTGTGTACAAAAGTAGGTGTTACACCTACGCCAAAATTGATTATCTGAATATCTTTTTCTTGCGGAAATGACAAAAAGAATACAAGCTCTATGTCTGATAAGGCAAGACTTTTTGAGTGCAATTTTTGAGGCATGAAAGTATATGGATCAATCGATTTGACAGAAAACAACTCTGCAAGTTTTTGCCTGAAAGTCTTTTTTCCATACATGAATCTGATCTTACGAGATGTGATTCTGTGAGAAAAGCTGTTGAGAAGAACTACATTGATGATGCCATCCAACGTTTTTGCTGACCGGACAATATCTGCCCTTGATCTTTCCACCTCCAGTTTGAAAGCGTCTTTTATTTTTTTAATATTATCATGATGAATGCTGTTTTGTTTCTTACGTTCCTTTTTGAATTGTTCCTCCGTCAGGTCTTTTTTTAGATTGGCAATATGGTTTTCAAACAGGATTTTCTCCTGATTTACACTATTTCTTTTTTCTGCATCCAATTCTGAGAATTTGTGGAGAGTTGCCTCTACTCCAAATATAATAAAGCAATTATACAGATTGTGTCCGGCAAGTTTGCTTTTTGCTTCTGCGAGATCTATCTTTCTCTTGCTAGAAAATACGGCATTTTTCTTTGACATTTTACTCTCAAGCGAGGTCACTTGGTCATGTATTACATTTGAGATTTTTTTGGTCTGGTCCTGAACAAAACAGGCCATCATACACCCCGATGACTGCTGCCAGAGTTTAGAGTAGACATCACTTTTTACTATTTTTGCAAGGTCTACAAGGGGAACCATAAAGTGATTTTTTAATGCAAGATATCTTGTGACCATTTGCTCAAAGTGCGGCCGGTCTATGCGTTCTACTGTGAGGCCGTCAATTGTTCCAAAGATCTTTTGGTTCATATTTGTGGTTCTGACTATCAATCTCATTTCAGACTTGCTCCGTAAAACAAAGAATGCAAATTCCGTGGCATACTGGATTATTTTCAGGACTTGATTTTCTTGATCATCTTTGAATCTCTGCTGAGGCTTGAGCTCAAGCCAAACAAATTCCTGTATTTTCGATGTCATTGTATTTTAGAAAATTATGAAATTTAAAGCAAGATCTTCTGTTTTTAAGCAATTGATGCTTGAAAAACATGTTAAAAATTATTTTGACAGTTGCAGCAATTATGATAATCTCATTTTTCATTATTCCTGTATACGCAACAGGGTTTGACAATAGTTTCGAGCGTCTTGTCATTGAAAAACAAAAGGAATACCCATCGTGGTATGTTGGAAAGGGCATATTGCCTCAGCAAAGCTACACATATCACATATGTGACTATTCCATAAAGCCTACTCTAAATTATGCAACTCCGTGTTATGAGGTAGAACTTGACTTTATCGGACTCTTGCAGGAACAGACTGGGCAGACTTGGATAGTTCAAGCGATTTTCACACCAGATGATGCAGGAAAACATTGGTTTTCCATTTTACACATATCTTCAGATTTTGCAACAATTACAACTGATGGTACCAGCATGAATTATGCTACATCTCTTTCACATACTATATTTTATCTACAAAAATATGCAAACATGCACAAACCTCAATTGCTCAAGATTGGAACCTCGTGGGGACTGGTAGACGAATATGTATTACCCATTCCCCAGTTAATTGTAAATAGGTTCACTACAATAAACACGGGAAATGCCATCGCATCTGTATATCAAGTTGGATTTGAAGTGATAAGAGACAATGCGTTTTACCTCCAAGATGATATTCCCTTTCCAGTGGAAAGTACGCTTTATGATTCAAAGACTGCAAACACTGATGTGCCAACTCTCTATCAAGTAAAATTATTGAGATTTTCTAATGTGACAAAAGATGCTGTTGACCCGCCACTTGATGTCAAACAGATGTGCCAAGGCCAACTGTTGCTGGAACCTGTGGGACATAAAACTCTCGCACAAGCCGACAACAATTCAGAGTCCCAGAAACATGCCATCTGGATTCCAAAACAACTCATGACATTTACATTGTCAAATGATACCAACAATACTTACTCAAACCAGACAAGTCCATCAAACACTGGAAACAACTTTACTCAAAATATGATACAGAGCAATGCTGAAAATCAAAACTATACAAACGAAATCAACTCTACCACCGAAGGTCATATACTCAAAGCATTACGGAGACTGGGCGTAAATCTTACCAATTCAACAGGGTGAGACATACGATGAATATGATCACTGAATTATCTGGGAAACTGGACTGGAAAGAATTGGCGAGAACAATGTAATCTGCTTGATATTATTTGAGGAGAATGTCTGACAAGCGTATTTTTCAGAAACGGCCATGTCACATACTCAATTACTTATATGAATGAAAACCCTATAGATATTGTTGAGCAAGATTCAGACTCATCGTACGTCTAATATTACAACTATTACTCTAGTAATACTTGTCATCATTGCCGTGGCAGCCTTGTTGCAATTACATTTAATCCCGCTTGTTCTATCAATTCCTCTCTTCTTGATTCCAGTCTCAATCTATACTACCGTGCTTGGTCTCAGGAACAAACAGAAACCTTACGCAACCTCCGACCATGACTACTATTTCACTTGGGCTGGAATAATGCTTGCAGTTGGTATTGGATGGATTGTTCTCTATGAAAAGATGGGTGTAGTGATTGGGGTGATATCCATACTCTCAATTGTACTGGGCTATGTCTACCTCAACAAGATAAAATCAACCATGATTAATTCCAATTAATTGGAATTAGTAAATTAGTTCATAGCAGAGCATTTTCAGGTTTTAACTGTTAGCCCGAGTCTTACGGAATTCATTATAATGGGACACTAAACTGAGATAGTGATTACTCTACATACGAAAATTGCTTTGCTATGATGAAAAAGTAATCCACTACATCAGGAGGATTTACTAATTCAAGAGATTATTTTTTTATATTGATTTATTTTTTGTATTACCTCGACCGCATTTTTGATATTAAATTTCATATCATATGTAGCCACTCCCTCAGTCCAAGAAATCACAAGGCTATCTTTTTTTACTGCATTTGAAAGTATTTCGTCATACAAAAGTTCCAGGCACAATCCATTACCATGTACTTCTACTGCAATTCCAGTGTCAAGTAGATATAATGTTCCAAGCCCCATCTTGCATTGTACTTTTATCTTGTCACGAATTTGTTGTCCTTTTGCAAGACCTATCACACAATCACGGAATCATGAAAAATAAAAGGTGTCATTATACCGCTTAAATGGTATTACAAATTAATAATTATGATACCTGTGGCAATAGCTATCACGCTCATTATCATAGTTGGAATGGGTTTGATAATGCAACAACAAAGCCAAAGTTTGACAGTTACACAAAAAGAAAATGATATCAATACGATTCACAACATTCGAGAAAAAGAAAACATCATGGCAACGTACTCTGGAAGTTCATTTAGTTTCAAAAATCCAGAAAATGTACCGGTGCATATCAAGTATTTTAGAATTGTAGACGATCAGGGACATTTGATTGCCAGAATTCCATATGATAAGCAGATACCTGCATTTACAAACTCTAGCATTAACCTTAACGGAGTAATACCTTTACAATATCTAAAATAATTGGATTATCAACTGTTTAAAAATTAGATACTTTTTTCAAATAATGCAAAGAATAGAATTACTTTCTTTAGGATTATTACTGGCAGCATTTGTGTTTAACAGTGCATATGCCACACAAATTTTAATTGTCACTGACAATGGCAATGTATTTCCAATCGCAAATACATCCGGTTCTTCTGCTACTGGGACTGGTAACGGCAATGGAACGGGCAATGGAGTCATTGCACAGATTGTTACTGTAAATCCAAAAGGTTCAGTAATTGCAGGAATAGACAGTGCTACTGGAAATTCAAGTTCGCTTAGACCATACAATAAAGTTGACACGGGAACATTTGCGGCAGGATTTCAGGCAAGCGATCCTGTTCAAAAGTTATACATTCCACAGATGAATGCGCCGTATGTGTACAGTAATGGGACATTACAAAGTAACAGTATACAACTGACAAACATATTGTCTCCCAGTTCTACTGTTGTATTTTCAGGTTCACCATACAGTACAACTTCATCAAGTGGGATTAGCATTAGCGGTCAAGGAAATCTCGGAATTTTACTCAATAGTGGATTGGGATCTACTGTTGTGACAGGATCAGGACTTGCTGGTGGTGGCTCTGCATTTTTTGGAACTTTGATAGATCCTACAGTGTCCCCAACTGCTTATGATGGTGGGACTCATGGATATGCAATATTTTCATCAAACATTGGAACAACCAGTGGAGGATATGCCATAACAACACCTGTCAACAAATACACAAGTTCGGCAAGCAATGTCTATGCGACATATACCTGGGGCTGGTCATCTTGCAATATGAGCGCATACACAGCTTGGTCTTGGTCTTGTGGTTATGATTCTGGAACAGGTGTTGCAACGGTAAATGGATACGTATCAGGAAGTTACTACTATGTAACTTCTGTAAGTTATAGCACAACTGATCAGTATGCCGCAAATTATTATTCGCACACTAGTTCTTCTTCATGTACCGCGAAAGGAGGGTGCTCATATTTTCAGAGTGGCAGTTCATTTGTACCGTATATTACGCTCTATGATAAATCACCATTTGTCCAGTTGACACAAACATACACAAATGATTTTCAATCACAAGTAAATTTCAATCCCTCATACTCGTATTGGTTAATTGTAACCCCCACATCTGGGGGGACAACAATTGGTGCAACCAACTATGATCCTAGCACACAGATGTTTTTGCAAGTGACTAACTTACCATCTAACATCCCGTTTCAGATATTACAAAACGGAATAGTCGGTGTACAAGGTGTAACAAGCTCAAGTGGTACAATATCCTTGTCATCTTCACAAATAGCCGCCGGAGGCCAGTCTTCAATTAGTGGTGAATTGGACATTTATCCAAACTCTCCATCATATGACGGAACCATAGGTACTGCAGTTTATGATACGGTGAATAACCAAATGTTCAACATACCTGCAGCATCTATGCAGATCTATACTCCGTTTGCTTATATTCAAATTCCAATGGCTGCTAAAACCGACATACAAAACGTGGTAGATAATGCAACTTCGTTAATCAGCATACCATACTTGTCAAAGACATACAATGCAGGCTCATCTATGATGGTACCAATCATTCCGGGGCTAAAATCAATTTCATTTAGCCTGAATGGTACTCAAACAGTACTGAAGATGTCTTCCATTCCAAACAATTTGGGAATATCAATTGTCACGCCAGGTACAAACAGCAATTCAGGATATGATACTAATGGTGCGCCATTGCAAATTAGTGCGGACACTGGCGGTGAAGCATCATCTATTGCCCCAAAAGACGGAACAATGTATGCGTTAGTAAATGCTCAAGTCTCTGCGGACACATCATACACCACAAGTGCAACTTACAACTATCAACAGACTGCAACACAATACATCTACGAGGTGTATGATCCGTCAACAGGTTGGTACATAAAGGCACCATGCCCACAAGATCAATTCCAATCTGGTGGGTGTACTGACCATTTATCATATGCCTCATCATCCGTTCACGCAGGACCGCTTGACGTATATGCAGATGTTTACGTAAATGGCGTATTTTCTGGTTCGCAGATTATTTACTATAACACAAATCCAACAATTCAGCAGACATCATCTGTGAGCAGTTGGTCATTCTCAGGTTCAAATGCAATGGCAATGCATTATCCAACTTCACAAGCTTCTGGACTAGTGCAGATACCAGTACATGCAGGAGATTTGGTTGAATTTTACCTGCGTGCACATGTGGATGCATATGGAGATCCAATATCTGTACCAACAGGGCACTACGGAGTATTTACCACTACAAACCAAATATGCACCGGAAGTGCCGCGATAAATCTCAACAGTGGTTCCATCCTCACAGGCATTAGTTGACGATAAAAAAATTGTCTTAAATTGCGCATAATTTTCGGTCTTATGCGAACTGTGGTTTTTCTATTTTTCATTGGCATTGTCATATTGCCACTTCAGGTATTTGGACAGCTTGACTTGATCCCAAATGATGCCAGTTCAAATTTGCCATCAAAGCAAGATGCGAGCAGTTTTACAATATGGATTCCAAGCAAAATGATCAGCGGTCAGGATTATGAAGGAATGGTAGTTTTAGACAAGCCAACAAACCAGCCAAGTATTTTCTACTTGTCTTCAAGTGATATATCGACATTGCGTGTGCCGCTCTCAGTAACAGTGCAGCCGTCAGAAAATCATGGAATATTTACAATCACAGCACTCAAAGATGGAAATGCTACTGTATTTGGTGCATTAAATGGAAATTTGACCCAATGTGATGCCATGGTTTACACTTCAAATTCGCAACCATCAAAATTACAAATGATCGTTCCAACACATGTGACCAAGGCACAAGATATGCAATCATATGTTTTTTCAGAAGATAAATTTGGATTGCCGGTGTCAGTTGATGAAGATACAGAAATAACCGTGACAACATCATCCATGATAACAGCCCCAGAAACTGTAACCATACCCAAGGGACAGTATTATACCACACTGCCCTTGATTACAAAAGGCAGTGGCACTATTTCGATATCATCTGATACCTTGGGTGTTGCAACTACAAACGTCACAAAAACCCGTGATGATATAACGATCAAATTAGCTGTGGCACCCTACACTGCACTGCCAAATTCTCTGTCTTACTTTTACATTTGGCTGGAAAAAGATGGGATGCCATTCAAGCCTCCGTATGCAATTCATGCGTCACTTACATCAAGTGATACAAATGTTGCAAGATTTGGAAATAATTATGATGTCACGCATTTTAGTGATATGCTTTATTCTACAACAATAAGGGACGGGGTTGCAAAAGGTTTTGTCTATACGCGAAATGTTGGAAGTACAGTAATTTCTGCAAGCATAGACGGGTTTGGTGTAGCAAGTGCTAGCCTAATAGTTGGGCCCTCGACGAACAATCAAGTAACAGGAAAAAACATCACAAGTTACTGCGATTCATTTTCGTCATGTAAACCAAACATGGTGAAAATTTGGGTGTATCCTACTACATTTGATGACTCGGGATATGGCATAATTGGGTTGTATCATGAGATGAATCAATCAAACACCAGCACAATCATTCCGCTAGAAGCAGACAGCAGTACAGTCCAGTTGTCATCAAATGGACCGGAGACAAGATATGACAAACAAATCAGCATGATACCCACTCGCATACCTGGAAGCAATGAAGAAGCAGGCGTAGCTCAGGCAGTGGAATTTGGCATACAAGGGGGTGGAACTGGAAACTTTACCATGGCAGCATCAGGTCCAGGAGAAATCCCGGGTGTTGCAACTTTTAATGTCAAACCACGGTATAGTGATTCATACAGCATCAAGATAACCCCACTTCCAGCCAAGGCTGGAATAAATCAAGATCTTGGCATAATGTACATTGCAGACAGTACTGGAGCAATGATAGAACCATCAAATGTTTTTGCAGTTCCACCACAAGTAGAAATCAAAAGTACCATCAATAATATGCCAAAGGTACTCGATTTTACATCCACCAACATGATACTTGGTGGGATGTTAACTGCCAAATCAGAACTAGTAGCATCAATTCAAGGAATTCAATCCTCTGCAATTTCAATTGTTCCTCTTGATGTTGCAACAAACATGGAATTTGAATTGCCACCGCGAGTCCATGTGGGAGAAAAATTTCCTTATGTTGTATACAAAACAGATGCGTTTGGGGTTCCATTAATGAGGATCATACCACGTGATGTATCGACAATAACCGGAGTGGATTTTGATCCTTCTGGCAGGTACATATACGTGAATCAGGAAGGAAGGGTAACAATAGTGATACTTTCAGAGGATGGGGCAATCAAGCAGTCAATCACTTCGTTTTACAATGACATGAATGTAAACACCGATGCAAACTCGACAATTTTCAGAGTGGGAAAGGACAATATTTTCAATATAAGTTCAGATATCAGTGATGTAACATACAAAGTACAATCAATTTTTCCTGTTATTAAAAAAGGAGATGGAGAATACTCCATTATACCATCAAGAGAACAGAGTTTTGATGTGACTATATTTGCACACAAAGATGGATTCAGACCAGTATCTGAAACATTGCATCTTGTCTCAAAGAAAATAATAGACATAACGATGGTTGCAAAAGGAAATGATGGAACCCAGTTACACATCAATCCCAAGTTTACTGTTAGTAATTATTCCATTGAACAAAACACACCGTTTACTACAACCGTGAATGCTGGCAATGCTGACATGGAATTACCACCAAAAGTGATTTTGCAAAACAAAAATTATGTGTTACACATGATCGATATTGGTAACCAGCGTTATACTGAAAATAACGTACAAACATACCTAGAAGACGACTCGTACATAATTGCAACATATGACTTGGTCCTCAGTGTAAATGCAACAAATGCTATTGGAGGGGGATTTTACTCGTATGGAAGTACTGTCACACTAGATGCTCCAGAGAAATGGCAAGTCTCATTTCTTGTAAGACAGGTTTTTGATCATTGGAACGGCAACAATCTGCCATTTGATTCAAAGACAAATGATCCTAGTTTTGTAGCAAAAGACAGCATATTTGCAACTGCAATCTACAGGCCTGATTACACATATTTGATGCTAGTAATAGCTGGACCAATTACTGGAATATTTGCAATGCGCAAACACAGCACCATATCTTGGTATGCCAGGGAACTAAATGATAAACTGGAAAAATTTATCGCAAAATTACACGTACAGGAAAACCTGCGAACATAAATTGCATGCACCATGACAGGTGATATCATGTGTGATAATGACAGCTTACATTAAAATCTGATCACCTCGCTCCATAGGATATTGTCGCTTGCAACCAAGACGAACACATCAAACGATGTAACAAAACAAGCCTCTGATTATTACTATGACTATGTCTTCAACTGGTTTGATTTTGCATTAAAGTACAACTCTGCACTCTTTGATGCAGGCTCACATGCACTGGATACTTTTTTTAGTTCAAGGGAAGGAACCGCACAAAATATTGAAAAAAACATTAGATCTTCTTTTGACTTTACACTTCGGGATGATCTAAACGACGATGCTTTGGCATCAAGCATGTCAGACTATGTTAATTCTTGGATAAAATTATGCGGTCTTTTTGGATATGGCCAACTCACTTCCAATTTTTATGATTTTATATCATATGCAAACAAAATACTAGAACCACTAAGGGACAACATCAACAGAACGCCATCTGATATCATCCATTGCTCCAAGACTTGTTGCGAAACATCAACCCTGAGAGACAATGGCAGTACACCATCTGATGCTGCAGATGTGAAGGGAGGCTTCAAGATACGTCATTATAAATCAGACCTGGCACCAAAACACAAGACGCCTCTACTAGTGATATATTCACTTATCAACAGACACTATATTCTGGATCTTCTTCCCCAAGTCAGTGTCATCAGAAATCTCCAAAAACAAGGCTTTGATGTTTATACAACAGATTGGGGAACTCCAAGCTCCTTTGACAAGGATCTATCCCTTGAGACATATGCTGAAAAATATATTGGAAACGCGGTAGAAAAAATCAAGGAAATAAGCGGATCTGAAAAAATATCCTTGTTTGGTTACTGCTGGGGAGGACTATTTGCCCTTATCTATTCAGCTACACATCAAGAAAATGTCAAGAATCTGATTTTACATGCTACTCCGGTAGATATAGAGAAGGAAAAGACGATAATAGAAAACTGGACTGCTCATCTCAATGCCGACAATCTGGTAGATACATGTGGAAACATCCCTGGCTGGCTTCTCAACTTGGCATTTATTCTGCGTAATCCCGTGGAGACAATGTTGAAGTACCCTAGATATTTTAGCGAACCACGAAGCCTCGACGAGATGACCCAGTTTTTTGCGATTGAGACATGGCTATACGACAGCAGACCGATAATAGGAGAAGTTTATCGTGAGATAGTGGATCAGGTATACAGGAAGAATCTGATGATACAAAATAAGATGAAAGTAGGTTCTAAAACAATAAACCTCAAAGAAATATCAGTACCAGTTCTTGACATAATTGGTACCAAAGATGACCTAGTGCCTCCGTCATCAAGTAAATCTGTACTTGATGCAATAGGCAGTGCTGACAAGAGACTCGTTGAATTTCCAACAGGTCATGTTGGTTTGTGTATAAGTACGGCAGCACATGAAAAATTATGGCCCGAAGTTGGAAAATGGCTTGCCCAAAGATCTTGAGTGGAATGTAACATTTTCATTTGGAACTGATTCTGTCACATGATTAGCTCACAAATCTGTCAAGATCACAAAAAATACTGTCCTTGAATTTTCTGAATATCATTATTTTCATTATCCTTGCCCATCCATGTGCCATGACGGAAATTCCATATGTTCAGTCAGGTGATGGAAAAAACACTGATCAAAAAATAATAAAACTTTGAATGTTCAAAGTGAGCTCAAGATTGGATATTCAAATGAATGCGTTCTAATCATCAATTGATGCAATCAGATTTGAACTGGCTAATTAATCCCATCTTCGTAATCTTCAAACAAATTTCTATAAAATTGTATTTTAGAATTTTCAGAATCTGACAATATTGTATGGATGTGTTTCACAAAATCTGTAACTGTGATTATCCCCAGTGGTCGTTCGCCATCTACGACAACCACTCTTCTGATTTTGTTATCAAGCATTTTTTGTGCTATTTCATTTACTGGAGTAAGGAGAGATACAACTGTAATGGGAGAAGTCATGATTTCACTTGCTGCTAACTCATGAAGTTTTTTGGCTGGTATCATAACTTTGGATAAAAAATCTCTTTCTGTCACTATGCCCTGAAGTTTTTCATTTTTTGTAAGTACTATACAGCTTACATTGTTTTTGTCCATTATTTTTGCAACCTCTGAGGCAGAAACAGTTGAATCAAGAGTGACAAGTTTCTTACTCATTATGTCCAATGCTGTACTCATAATGGTAATTCTAACTTTTGATATAAAATCAACCGTAAAATTATCATGTTGATAATAAGAAAATCAAAAGAACAAACAACAAGGGGATCTTGGGAGATTTACTTTACGATTGGACGGTAAAACTACGATGTTTTATGTGTAAATGCACGTAATGACATTTTTTACTAATTTGAGATGATAATCATGATCACATTTAATGGCTATGACTGTGTAATAGAATGGATGTCAGAAAAAACAGTGGAAACAATAGCAACAATAGAAAATGTAACAAAAAAGCAATTAATCGATGCAATCAAGACAAGCAAAAATGAACATGATTTATCTGGACAAAAAACAGTTGTTTCTATGCCCAATGTCATCCAAGACAACGCTTCTGAGATAGTCGAGAAGATCGATTCTAAAATTCCAACATATGTTCAACTTTATTCTGATCTGTACAAAAAATATCTACACATTGCAAACAATTTCTACACTACATCTTGCTTGACCCAAAAAGAATTCTTTGGTAAGATGGGTGTAAATGATGCTATGCTTGCAATGTTTAATGCCTATTTGGGATCTGTCAAACAAATGGTTCTATTTCAAATGGACATGAACGAAAATATGGTCAAGTCCTATGTGTCTAATAGGCTTACGTTATTGGACTTTTATGATCAGATGATGAATAGGAATATTGCCAATTTTGCAAAGATGTTTTCTTTTTTTAATGACTACGCAAAATAGTGTACAAAAATCACAAAAGATATGTAAAAGATGCAAAACAGAATATGGAGAAGATACAGGTTATCCAATCTGTAATTATTGCCTGAAATATTTGGATAATTGGGAATAAAAATGAGGATGAAATTGTTTAAGGCAAGTTTTGTATGTATAGAGTGTGCAATAAGGCGGTTCATGGTTTTAACTAATTGAGCCGTGGGCACTATTCTTTCCAAAAATAAATCCTAGTTGCTAAACATTCTCTTGACACATCTTGGGTTATCATTGCCTGTAATACAGTTATAGTATACGGCAATCTGGTATGCAAAGATGCACATTAATACATATGATGATGAGATGTCAAATCCCCGCACCAAAAGTACGGATGTACCAAATGCATCCTTGAGGCACTCAAAGAGAGGCTCGACTGATATCTCCCGTATACCGTATATGGTACAAAACAAGAAAAAGTCTGCACTATTTTAGAAGTATTTGATCACAAAGAATACGAAAAAAGGTTTGGGGGGGGGGGGTTTGATTAACTCCAAAATAGTAACTGGATCCTACAGGACTAATCAAAACATAGGTAATGAGAAATACAGTGCTTGGATATGATATGACAATCAATCACTTGGATTCATCTCATATTTGGAAAAATTTCTTTAATCTCGTCTTTACTGAACTTGGAAGACTGGTTTAGCACATCTATCATCTCCATGTATTTAGAATTTGAAATATCCTTTTCAAGTCGTAGGAGATAATCATGATAAATGATTTTGCCAAGTGTTGTATGATTATACGTGTCATCATATTTTACCAAAAGACCAGCCTTGACTAGCTGATTAAGTCTAAGATAATACTGCTTTTTTGTTAGCCCAATCTCAGAGTGCGTACCAATATGCGATTTTATGCCATCCTTTGCAAGAGTAAAGATCTTCAAGGCATGTAGTTTTGATAAGAGTGATAACAAATCTATTGTTTTCTGTATTTCTATATCATTTTTTGTTGTGCTGTGTCTGTCTTTATCACGGCTGGAATGTACATTACTTTCCAAGACATTCACACCTTTCTTGGGCACATTTTTGTTGACTTTTTCTCCTTGCAAATTGCTGGCTCATAATTTTATATCATTTATCAATTGTCAGATTTCTTATGATGCTTTTGAGAGATCTGTCCCCAAGTTTGACCACGTCTTTTTCTCTCTTTATTCCACACAGCATATCTGATTTGTAATATTGGTCATAGTTATTATTGTCATAAAATTGACATTTTTTGCATATTCGCATTGATCAAAAAACATCTTCAGAATTTTGTTAATCATTATTACATTCCCTTACCTAGTAAGGTAAAGTAATACCTCTAGTTAAATGAATCGGTATTACATAGTCATACTATTGGCAAAGATGAAACTTACCATCAGTATTGATGCAGAACTGGTAAAATGGATAGACCAACAAATTAAGGAAAAGGTGTTTTCTAGCAGGTCACATGGATTTGAATATGCAGTTTCAAAATTGAAAAAATCTCACAGCTAAACTGTTTTTGTGGGATCATCACATAATAACAAAATCTGCAGTTCTAACTAGTTTTATTTTTAACTTAATTTTATTGTCAAGTATGACCATGAGACATAATTCTGTTCTAATTGGACACATTTTGACTTTTTAAAATAGAATATTTCTACAAATCATGAGTTCTGGCAAGTCTGACATGACAGTTCTTGGTTCTAATGACAATGGCATGACTGCAGGAATATCACGAAATGAGCAGATACACACGGGAATCTTTGGCTAGATTGGTTCAGGAAAAAGTATTGTGGATACCATACTGATAAACCAGAACATAAACAGAGATCAATGGTTCATGCTTGTTGACCCACATGGAACCTTGGCACAAGATGTACTAAGAATGATTCCGGAATCAAAAAAGGACCGCGTAATCTACATCAGTTTGGATACTGTGCGCTTGTGGGGAAAAATTGTAAAAATAAACCCACTTGAGGTAAAGAGTGGTAGTGACAGGTATGTTGTTGCCATGAATCTTGTAAATGCATTACGAAACATATATCACGATTCATGGGGTCCACAGCTTGAGGCCTTGCTACGAAATGGTGCAAATGCACTTGTAGAGATAGAAGACTCGACACTTAGAGACTTGGTAAAAATAATCACAGATGAGAGAATGCGTTCTGTTTTTATGAATAAAGTTGCAAACAGAGATGTCAGACATTTCTGGAATGTCTTGTTTCCTCAACAATATCAAAAAGATGCCGGTCGTTCAGCGTACAACAAACTTGACAAGATCTTGTCAACCCCTCAGGTAGCAGCAATACTTGACACTGCAAAATCAACGATTGACTTTGGGGATATAATGGAATCAGACAAGTGGGTAATAGTGGATTTATCAAGTGGCGGCTCTGACGATGTGATATCGTTCCTTGGGACTATTCTAATCAACATGGTCTATGTGGAAGCAAGAAAAAGGTTTGGAAGGCCTGTTGGTACAACAAGATCATTTTTCATGTATGTTGACGAGGCGCATCTTTTTGCCCCATTTGCGCTAAGGGAATTGCTAAACACAATGAGAAAGGCAAACATGAAAGTGACAATTGCGACACAAACCATCAATACATTCCCAAGGGAATTTGCAAAGGAGATATCTGCACTGGTTCGTACGCTAGTTTGCTTCAAAGTGGATTTGGAGACTGCAAACATGTTCAAGACTGTAATGCCAGTATCGGTAGAGCAACTCACATCCATGACGCAGGGAAGATTTGCCTTTTATTCCCAGGGGAATCCGCAACATACTGGATTGTTGATGGCACTTCCAATAGTTGATAGAAGAAAAGATTGGAAAGAATTGGCAAGATACAGTGTGGAAAAGTATGGCGAACCAACATCTCTTCAAAGATATGTCATGCCGACCAAGTCTCAACACCCGTCACCACAGGTAACACCACTTGAGGCAACAATCTTGCTCTTACTGTATAATGAAAATAGGGACATGACAAAAGATGAGATCTATGAATTTGTTTACAAAATGTTTCCAGTAAACAAGCGAGATGTTTTTTCAAAACTCGATGATATCCTAGTTAATCAATTACATCTGGTGGAGCGCAAAAATACGATATTTAACGATGGCGGTGACAAACTTGCTATCAGTTATGTATTGTCGGGCCTTGCATACAATAGTTTTTTCTCACAAACTGCAATAGGAAGACGTGCAGGGTCTCCACTGCACCAGGCTACAATATTTCTGATAATGAACATGCAGCAAAAAACATTCAAGTTTTGTATTCCAGATCTTGGCGACAGGGCAGAACAGAGGCCGGATCTTTTAATATTTGAATTACAAAGACGCAAGGCTTCAAAAGAAATAACGTATGATCCTCTGTATTGGTCTGAAAAAATAATTGCAGTAGAGGTAGAGATAGACCCAACAAAACATGAATCTCAGGTTGTTGAGAATTTCAGGAAAAACTTTGAACTTGGGTACGATGTATGGTTCATAGTTTTCTCAGACAAGCACAAACAGTATGTTGTAGATGCGATGAACAAGAATAACATTGCTAGGCAGTTTTATAATATCGCAATCATCATGCCTGATGTAGTAGGGCGACTTGGCAACATACATGACAATTTCATATCTTGCCTAACTGGGGAGGAACTTATGGTGTACAACATACTAAAAGGCAGTGGTACGGCACAGTCTATTGACTACAAAGCAGAATTTTCTGCATGTGATGTAATGAAGATTTTATGGAAACTTGAGCAAAATGGTGTGACAGAACGGGGCGGTATCGAGACCAAGAATGCAAAATTTGACTTGGAAGGAAAAAACATCGCCCAAGCCAAAAGGCAGGAATGTCTCATATCGCCAGGGAAAGACGAAAAACTCGGTGAAAACTTGGACTCTCATAATTTAGAAGCAGAGCAGAAAAATGACACGGCTGTATTATCCGATACAAAAGACAAGAAACCTGCAGGGTTTGATTTTTCAAAACTCAGCGATCGAGGATTAAAGGACTTGGTATTGGATCTAGAATGCGGAACCTTTGCAAAGACGCTTCTTGAAAATAGGGGAAACTATGTGTATGTGAAAAATGGCAAGGTAATAACAAGAAAAAAACAACGGTGACTATGGTACAACTAGAGTGCAACCTTGTCTCTCTGTTGCTGAGCAAACGAGTCCGACGAATTGGGTTTGTTGTGGACTTTCTCAACGTGTACTTGAAACCCTTCTTGTGAGTAAAAAACAATATTGCATTCTTTACATGTTGGCATGCAATCACTAGAAATGGTTTTTGATTTAATGGATGTGATTGAAATTCAGCTATGTTGTAATCAATAATTATCTGAGCGTTGAACATAATTCCAATTCTCCGTTAACTCACAAGTTTTGTTAATTTTTAGTATATTCATATTGAAATCTTGTACAATTTTTGTATATTTTCTTGATTTAGAATGTTAAGTTCGTTTTAGATTATCAAGAAAGTCTCATAAATGCACCCAGAAAAGAATGAGTCCACCGGGAGATTGTTGTCTTCAACGATATTTTGAAGACTTGTGTTTGAAATTATATGAACCATGTCAGTATAGAAGCATTCCAAGATTCAGCTTTGTTTTATGAGATTTCTTTTAGAATATTTTGTACAAAACTGGATCTACAAAAAATACCGGTGTTAGTGATAATTTTGGGTCAATCTTTACAAAAAATTAATCTGATTGAACAATGAACCAAGTTACAATTAGATCTAGAATATTCTGTCTACATGTTACATGAACGACATCTGAGAAAAAGCAGAGTGGGTTCTTACAATAGGGGCATAATTTGTCTACTTGCGTCGCTGAATTGTAAATATGCCTATTGCAGCAGAAATTGCACTGATTGCAACCATGGCGCCCCATGCATACATTTGACCTGTTGGATCTACATCCATTGTTATTCTAATGCAATTATCAAAAACATACTTATATACGTAGTGTCTCTACATAGTAGATGTACTACATGATAGATGTAACACAGGATAGTGCATGAGTAAGTTTGGTTTTCTTTTAATTGGGATAATTGCGATAGCCATCATATTGATGCTTGTCTTCAACATTGAATTTATTTAGACAACTTTTTGAAATTTGGGAGTCTGTGACCTGATTTAGAAATGCGTGGTCATTTTATTTTTGATTGCATTATGTCTCATGGGATAACATCTGATGGATCTCCAACACCGTACAAACATATCCAAACAACTTGGCCCTGTCATGGTTTTCATATTGATAAATTGCGAACAGGGTAAAGAGGCATCAATAATGGAAAAACTTTATTCAATAAAATCTATAAAAGAAATACAACAAATTTCTGGAAATTATGATATCATTGTAAAACTAGAAGCAATAACTGTTGATATCATCAAAGAGACCATTAATTGGAAGATTCGCAAAATTGATGGAATTCATTCTACTACTACACTTCTATGTTTACCTTTATCAACTGAAAACAGACAAGATGTTATGGAATGGCACTAAAGTTTAGAAACTACATTGACCTGCCCAGTCATGATTCTGGTGGATTCGATCATGCTGATATTCATCTTTCAAGTGGCAAAGTATTTCTTGCACACACTGCAAACGGGACCGTTGAGATAATAAATGGTTTGAAGAACTGTCATCTTGCCACAATCCGAGGCTGTCCTGAGGCAAGCGGTGTTCTATGTGCACAGAGTGAAAATCTCATATTTGTAGCATCCAGAGGTAAGGGCAAGGTCCTAGTCATAGATGCAAATAGTAACAATGTCTTAAGAGAGTTAAAGGTAGGGCCAAAACCTAATGGTTTAGCTTGGGATTCAGTACGTAAACAGCTGCTCGTAGCAGATACAGAGAAATATCAAGCCATGATACTTGATCCATATTCTGGAGAATATCTTTATACGATAATTCTTCCAGGAAGACCTCGCTGGTGCACATATGATAAGAGATCCGATTTGTTTCTAGTAAATATTCGAGATCCACCCGGACTTTCCTTAATTGAACCAAAGACTAGAAGTCAGAAGAATTTTCTGTCTGTCTCAGCACTTGGTCCTCATGGTCTAGATCTTGATAGTGTTGGACATGCATTCATCGCATGTGATGCAAAAAAACTTGTTCTGATTGACATAGAAAATGGCCGCGAGATTTCATCGGTATCAATAGGTGGAGAACCAGATGTGATTTGGTATAACAAATCCATGATACGTCTCTACTGTGCAATAGGAAAACCCGGAATAATTGAGGCAATAGATTCCAAGGAATTTTCAATAAGCGAAAGAATCAAAACTGAAGAGGGTGCACATACGCTTGCCTTTAATTCCAACATGCAGCTTCTCTATGTATTTCTGCCAAAAAGTTGTCGTGTAGCAGTGTATGAAGAAACAGGATAGTGGTTAAAGTGCAGAAAACAAACGTAGATGTAGATCATAAACTTTGTAGACATTTTCCGAGTTAACCCATAGATGATATCGCTTTTATTACAGTTACATTTTGATCGCATGTTACTGTCACCATTGTTGCCGAAGCGGGCGGAGCGACATCTACCCATTGACCAGGTTCAAGAGATGCTATTTTTTCAGAAGTTTGGCCATAATCTGCTTTGATATTGGTCAACTCTGAGGTTCCAGTATTTTTAATTTTTAGATCAGTATAGCCCATGTTGCCCATTGACGTCCCTGTTTGGACTTCAACTGACATCTGGTATTGAGTTGCACCTAAATTGAAGAAAAATAATGTTAAAACTACAGCTACTGCGACGCCACCACCTATTGCTGCAAATACCATAGCCTTTACCATTAAAAGGCACACCGTGAATTATTTGAAATTGCATTCTCTGTGATTTTGGCCTGCATTTTTTCATGCAATATCTTCATAATTCATAATTATATTGACCGCCAAATCATATATGTGGTCACAATTTACTAATGCTCTTTTTACAAGAATTTATTAATTTATGAGCAATTGATCTTAAAGAAGATGTGTAAAAAAAGTAAAATGGATTTTTTATAAATTAAATTATCTACGGAGTTTGTCTGGCTAAGACGCTGCCTTTTAGGGGCAGTCAACTCCGCAGATTGCATATATGTAGATATGCTACATATTTAAGATTATGTAGAAAACCTAAATAAGTAGATATTCTACTATGTTATCAAATGGTCTGGTTAAGAAGATGCACTCACTACTTATTCATAGTAGTGGTAGCAGTCAACTCAACCTTGTTGACAATCAACTCAGGAGACTACATATTCTACACTGATTGGGCATGGACATCTTATGTGATATTTACACTATCACAATCATTGATGCTCGCAGTCGGTGCAGCATATTACCTTACGTTCACTGGCGTGCCAGGAACCGCAACATACTATGCGCTAATAATGACAACGTATACATGGGTTGCAAAAGGTGCGTGGTTTTCCTTAGGATATCCATACAGCTTCATCACTGTACCAATATGGATTCCATCTGCAATATTGATGGATTTGGCATTTTGGGCAACAAAGAGAAACAAACACTCTTTGATCCTAATCGGTGGTGTGCTTTGTGGCATGTCAATGGCGTTGTTCAACATGATCAATCTAATCACAATAGATGATCCTCTTGAGATGGCTTTCAAATACCCCAGAACCACATTGCCTCCATACATGACACCAATAGAACCCCAAGTAGGAAAGTTCTATGATAGTCCCGTTGCGCTAGGTGCGGGTGTTAGTGCAGTTTTGACAGTAACAATGACTGCATTAGGAACTAAACTCACAACATGGACTTACAGGTGGATGGCAGCTTGGTCTAAGTGGGACTAAACTCCCTTTCCTTTATTTTCATCTTGAGAGTTTGTCACATACTCTAAATTTTCATAAATTCCTTTTTTTAGATTAAAACAATCATTAAAGAGTAATCTTTTGCTGTCATTCTAAACAAGATGTGCCCAGATACAGATCTACTGCCCAATGCTGTTCCATAATTATCTTCATAATTGTATTTTCTCTCATTTTAATCACCAAACAATACAGCTGCTCCATACATCATTGCAAGTGCAGCTAATGCTATTGATACCCAAATGCAAAGTCTTTGCTTATAATTCAACGACGATGGTTTGTATGGATATTCTGGTTGACCTGGTTTGCCAAGGCCATTTCCACTCGAGCTTATCATGACTCTAATACCATTACCTGTGTGATAGACACACATTCCTATGACAATCACCAAAACAAGATTACCTGTCAGACCCCCTGTGATGTTAAGCATTTGTTGCCATGCGATTTTACCATGAATTATAGCACTAGTCTCGTAAATGTGCCCTATCAGATAAGCAAGCAAACCAAGTCCTGTCAACCGCTGAAGCCAATATGCAAAACGAAGAAGACCATATCTTGTAGGATTGAGCATTCCCTTGATGCCCTCCCTATTAGAAAAATTTTCAGCCATCTGTATTTCCTTTCCATGTGTTAATTCCAACATACAAGACTCTGAGTGTCATGATCTTACTGAAAGTTGACATCTAAGGATTCAAAAAATTATGAGATATGAAATTGGAATTTGATGGTGGAGGTGTCTGACCTGTGTAATCTCCGATCACAAATGCGCTATATGGTGCATTTAACTCATTAGTTCCAACTCCTGTCATGTTTGTCATTCCATATTGAAAGACAGTGTTCCCCTTGGAATCAATAATTATTATGCGATCATTGAATTGGTCGGCAATGCTAGTCTCTCCATTGACAAGTCTGACTGCATTAGAAGGCGTAGGAGATGAATTGCTTCCAGATGTGGCGTTGGTGAAATATTGAAAGACAATACTTTTTTGCTCGTTTATCTCAACTATGTGACTATGGCCCGAGTCAACAATCAAGGTATGACCATCTGGCAGTCTGCTTGCAAATGCAACTGCTTGTAAACTTGTGTTATACTGCCACACAATGTTACCATCATGTGTAATCTCAATTGCTCTGTTATTATTTTGGTCTGCGATCAAGATATTTCCATTTGGAAGCAATTCAGCACTGTTAGGACTGTTTAATGCGCCAGGTCCTGAGGAAGGCCCATACGACCATACTATTTGTTTTTGCTGATTCACTTCTATGATTCTATTGTTCCCTTGATCAGTGATTAGTATATCATGATTAGGCAATTGGATTGCAAATACCGGCGCATTAAGCATGTTAGGATCAGAGCCTGTAACTCCAGCTTGTCCATATTGCCACACAATTTGACCTGCTTGATTCACAACTATTACACGATTGTCTACACATCCCTTAGACATAGAACCTAATGCTCCTGCAGGTAAGCCTGTTCCAGCAATAAGTGTCAGCCCATCAGAAAGTCTCTCTGCATCATTTGTTCCTATGATTGCTCCAGGTCCGGGATTGCAAAGACTGGAATTCCCGGAACCAAAACTCCACACGATATCTTTGGTAACTGGATTTACTTCAATAACACGATTGTTGAACTGGTCTGAAATGAGAATGTTTCCATGTTTGTTGAATACATCTTGACTGATGTTGCTTGGTGCGGATTGCAAAGGTGAATTTGCAGCTGTACTAGGTGTAACATATTTTGTTCGTTGTGCTTGCATCATTGCTTCAATCATTTTCTGATGTTCTCCCGGTGCACAGAGATGATCGCCACAGACTTTGCTATTTCCAAAACGTGCTGTTGTATGACTGTCATCAAATGTGTTTTTAGTTAATGCATTAACTATAGGAAATACATCAATTGTTGGCATCATTAGAATCACAAGTATTGGTACAACAATGGCAAGTTTTGTAAATCTTAACATGTTCATTTCTTCACCCTATTCCGAAATTTGTTCAAATGATTTTGTTACAGTATAACCTTGATCTGTAGTTATTGTTACTGTTTTTGCAGAAGGGGGAGGAGAAAGAACCATCTTGTCCTTTGGATTTAGTAGCGGTATCTTATATGGGGCACCAGTATCATATGCCATTTTGAGGTTTGTCAATGGTGCTGAACCAGTATTGATGATCGTTACATGGGATTCGGACAAACCATCGCCTGATTCAGTGCGAGCATCAACATACAAAGAATATTGAGTAATAGGTACGCTTTGAAACACAAACATGATTATGATGGCAATTGCTACTGCAGCTCCTCCACCAATTGCTCCTATTGTTATGGGTTTCATAATTTTCCGATTATTTTAATCAAATATATCAAGCTCGTATTGTGTAGAACTACATCTATTGATTTTGTTCTTTGCAAGTTTTGTAGCATAATCAAGTATCTTATAGGAAGAGATCATGGATTCCATCCTGTCTTTTTCATTTGTTGCATTAGTTTCAATAATTATGTATCTAGATAATATGCGAAGATTTACTAGAACTTTGTGATCTGTACTTATCCATTGTAAAAGATATTCATTATCACCTTCTACAAGCCCAAGCCATCGAAGAGTATCAAACCATTTTCCTGTCAAAGCAGCAACTATGTCATGTGTCATAAGATCACATGGGACATGTGTTTGAATTAATTGTGTAAAACCAGCACTTTCAATTGGAATTTTAATTGGGATACTAGAAAAGTTTGCTTCACGTCTTTTTGATAATTGTGTTTTACACTCTTTCGTTATTTTGTAACCCATCATTGTCTTTTCAATTAATTCTAATGACTCTAGTCTCTGCAAAGATCTTGAAAGACTCTGTTGGTGAAGATTTATTTTTCTCATTATGCCTTTGAATGTGTAATAATGATTTAATTCGCTGTTATCATTTAGCAGCAAGAGAATTTTATGGTCATTTGCACCAAGGTCAGGATTGTAGATTTCGATATTTTCTTTCTCTACGAGTATTTGTACAAGATTCTTGTTGCTAGTAGGGGATGAGATAATGTTGTCAGCATTTTGATTATTTCCTTTTTCCTTGTTTACTATATCCTTGTTTACTATATCCTTGTCGGTAACCAAGTAGATTCACTACCTAAGTAGATTTACTACTTATATAAGTCTAGCTAATTCTGAGAGGTCATTGGTACATTGAAAATTGATTTTCTTGACCCAATGTTGATGTATTTTAGAATTGATCTATTTGTACAGTGATTTACAATCTAGACTTGTTTCGTTGAGTCATTCGCAGCTTTGTATTGCAGCATGGGCACCTGAAAATTTCAAGATCATTCGTGTCAAAAAATACTCCACATAAGGAGCAAGGCCTCTGTCCTGACGCATAGCGTTGATTGTTCCTGGGTTTCTTGGCCGACAGTCTTTCACAGAGCCCCCTGCATGCCATGTTTCTTGAATTACCTAGTATGATATAGCGACTAGCCTGTTGATAGACTGGTCACATTGTGTTGGCGGGCTTTTGTATGACTGCTTTTCCAACACCGCCTTTATTTTTCGGATTTAATCCTATGCCTACAAGTAACATGACAAATCCTATGGCTGAGAGTACTTGTGACAATATTGACAAGTTTGTATTAGTTGCTTCAGATTTGTAAAATTCTTTTGTTTCCTGTTCAGTCATGCCAGGTTTTTCTGCAGGTTCTGTGTTGCTCAGATATGCAAGTGATAACAGTCCTACGGCAAACATTGCGACCCCTGAAAAAAATATGCGTTTGTCCATCTTTAGGTCAAATCAACACTTGCCTCTGTCATGAGGAAGAAGGCTACAAGCAGGGCTGCTCCTATGCAACTTGCGATAATTATAATATGTTTAATGTTCAACTTCATGTCTATTGATTTGGTTTTTCATGAATTAATTGACTAACGAGGTAGTTACTAGGTCACATTTTAGCTAGTGATTGTATTGCTTTTAGAAAGACATCCTTGCGTTGATTCTCCTTGAAAGTCTGAACTGATACTCTGATTATTGGTAAAGTAATTCCGTAGCCATATATTTTTTGCAGTTTTTTTCTGCATTCCTTTGGAGTTCCTGCAATGGTGAGATCCTCTATCATTTCATCAGATATTAAAGAAAGAGCCTCTTTGTAATTCCCAGCAGAGTGTTCTTTTCTTATCTTTTTTATTCTTTCAACATAAGGTGTCTTTTCTATGACTGGGTCTAACTCTGGATAAAGAACATAGAACAAAACATCAGGTTTAGCAGCTTTTATTGCTTCATCGTATTTATCATCAACCGAAAATATTACACTAGAGGCAATCTCAAATTTACTTTTTTTTCTTTTGGATCTTTTGACAGATTCTTGGAAGGTACATATTGCTTCTTTAAAGTAATCTGGTGTACCTATTGAATTTAATACCAGCCCGTCAGATATTTGTCCTGCCAGATCAATCATTTTTGGACCTGAAGAACCAAACAGAATTGGAATATTCATTCTGTATGGAACAAGTTTTGGGAAACTTTCAAAAGAAAAGAAATTTCCCCTATATGTGTAATCTTCACCAGAAAGCAATCCTTTCAGGACTGCGACATATTCTTTCATCTTGTCCAGAGAATTTTCAATCTTTATGCCAAAATATTTCTCAATTCTGCTACGATAACCCACTCCAAGTCCAACGAATCCAACTCTGTTGCAAGAAATCTCATTTAGTGTGGCGGTTGCCATGGCTATCTGAAAAGGTGTCCTTGTTGGAATTGGAAATATGCTAGAGCCAAATTTTATCTTGGTTGTATTTGTAGCAATTGCAGTACCTAGAACAGCCGCATCTCTGTAAAATGATTCTGCCAAGGAAACATGACTAAATCCGGCCTTTTCAGCTGCCACTCCACAAGAAATTATATCGGATATTGGCATCTTAAGTACACTGTAAAATGTTAATGCTAGATTCATGTTATGTTCTCACCAGATGTATTTTTTTACATGAATAAATCATAGGCCTTCTGGAAATTGATAGAACTGAGGTATGTGAGACGGTGGATTCCCATAAACAAGTACAATTTCATCATGTGCATTAAGCAGAGTATCTTTTAGGCTAGTGGTTACAATATGTCCGTTTACGTATATGATGGGATTCTCATTTGTAGAAGGCAAACCAGTGTTTGTTGACTTCCAAATGTCCAAGAACTCTCCTAAAGAGAAATCTCTTGATTTTGGAGCTTCAATGTGTATTATGCCGTCTGATTTATGAGTATGCAACCAATATAGACAAGTGCTGTCTTTTATGCCAATTGATGCTGGTACTGTAATCGGTTGACCATTTGCAAAAATATCCAGGTGGGCATGTATGTGAAAAATAGAATATTCCATACTGTCACATCCTATTGAATCAACATATTGAATACTGCTTGTTGTAATATTGTCTAATTGGTAACTTATGATTGCAATGCTTGCTACTATAGCAGATATGATTGCTATTAAAATTATCTTGTTTCGGTGTTTATTTGATTGTATATCTGATTGTGATTCTTTAGTTTTTCTTATCTTCACCGATAACCAATATCCTCAATCTTACTTTTGAGTTATTTTCCACTTGCAAAAACTGTAAAGTGCATCGTAGACATGGAATTGTTTACTAATGTTATCATGATCATCTTTTACATTCATACTAAAACCATAAGCAATGGCAAGCAATCCTTCCGATTGTGGTGTTAGGGACCTGTTTGGAGTATCCGCGCCCCTGACAATCTTTGCGAGCTCTGCTAATGCTGGATCCTTTTTGTCAAGATCATACTTTTTCACAATGGCGTCAAAGGAACATTCCTCTCCGTGGTGACCAAGTTCCACACTTGGCACATCAAACGGTGTTGCGTTTTGTTCCTTTGCAACGTGCATCACCTCATCAGCTGGTACATAGAGAAATTCTGCATCTGCATCTACATGATGCTTAATAAGCCAAGGACATGCAATTCTGTCTACTTTGGCATGTTCCCTAGTAACCCATTTCATTGTTTATCACCATGGATCATCTACATAGGTAGATCCTCTACACTGATATAAGAGTTATTAAACTAGTCATACATAGGACAGTAAGATGATCAAACAGAAAGGAATGAAGGTTGGAGCCGTTTCACTGTGGCTTCTTTTGCTTCTAGCAGAGAGACCAATGTATGGATATGAAATCATAAAAGAATTGGAGAAGAAATTCTCTGGATATTGGAAACCACAAACAGGTACAATCTATCCCGCACTAGAAAAACTTGAAAAAAACAAATCCGTTACAAGCAAGGTTGAGTTCAGAGACAAAACTCCAGACAGGAGACATTATGCAATTACAGAAAAGGGTCAGAAGGAATTGGCAGATTCCATGATACATTGGTCCAAGATGGCCGAAATTATTGAGACTCATTGGGAAGCCCATCAGGCAGTATTTCGTCACAAAAGTGAAATCAGTAAAAACGATCTATCAAAGATCTTTACTTATCTTGCAAAATCCTTGCAGGAAAAATCAAGTTTAGAAATAAGCAAGATATTGCCAACCACTAAAAAAATAGTTGTAAAGAATCCCTCTGATCCATTGGAATTTAAATTTCTTTATGCAAAGGAGAAGACTGGTGAGAATAAAGACAAGTATGAGATCCATATTGAAATGGAATGGCCTCGGCAGGCTTCAAAGAACGAAGAATCAACATAAGGTGTTTCTCATGACCGAAGACTCGTTCACATTTTTCCAGTATTCATCTATGAATGATCTTCTTACCGTGATTTTATATTCCTCACAATCTTTACTAGCTACTGCTCCTCTACTGCATCACATAAATCATAAAAATAGAGAAATTCTTTTTATCCAAACAGTCGGCATGGGAGGAAATGTTGTTCATTATCACGTTACAAAAGAGATCCCGAAAACAAAACTTGTTGAATTAAAGCGATTATCTGGCGAATTTAGTTTTGTGGGTAAAATTGGAAGTGATGCCTTGTCTATGTATGTACCAATATTAGAATTGGAACAATCCACATTTAATTTTCCATAAAACTTTTCTGGCTTGTTTTTATTGTATCTTGTGAACTTCATAAACCTGAATTTGTGCGTCTTGTCCAAAGTAGGCAGGAACTGCAAGATATAGCCTGCCGGTTTCTGGTACAAACAAGGAAGTTCTTGCACCGTTGGCTGTTGGCATCTTGGCTACCTCATGATAAGTATTAGCACCGTCTTGTGAAATTACTTGCAGATATCCCTCGCCTCCAGTTACATAGATCTGCTTGTTTTTGTTATCGTAGAAGATATCATCCGCATCTCCAACAACATTTAGCTTTGTTATTGTCTTTCCAGAATCAATATCAATAACAGATAGTTGTGAGGGCTGTCTGTAAACAACAAAGAGTCTATGATCATTTTCATCTAATGCCATGGCATAATTGTAATGTGAATCGGTGTTCGATATTTTTGATACCATTGATAACTTTTGGCTATCAATGACTTCTATGGAATCATCTCCTGGAACATTGACAAAAATACTTGGTTTTAGCTGATGGGAAATCTGGAATGATTCAGGATGACCATCCAGTTTTATGCTTCCCACCAAATTGTCAGTTGCAGTATCAATTAATCCAAGTGCACCATTTCCGTATCCAACGTAAACTAATTTTGAGGCTGAGTCATATCGCATATTGTCTGCATCACTTGAGAGATTAATTGTCTTGACAAGCGCGTAAGAATCTGAATTGAAAATATCTACCGTTCCATCTCCTGCATTTGCCACGTAAATCTTTTTAGATTCTGGAACAAAGACAATTCCCTGTGGTTCATCAAGTCCAGTAATGCTGTGTATTCTCTTACCTTTCACAAGATCAATAACATCTATAGAATTATTTCCAAGCTCAGCAATGAACAAACGCCCTCCTGCAATATCTATGTCCATGTGATCAATTCGTCCATTAACATTTGAGAGTGGAATTACTTGTATTTTTTGTAAGGCTGTAGATGTCATGTTTTGATCTACAGAATTGTTTCCAATTCTTTCCACGTTGAACATATTTCCGCCAGCAAGTACAGCCAAAGATGCTACTGTAACTACAATTACAGCAATTAAAACAATAAACCGTTTATCCATTTTAGTCATCATTCAATATATGCATAGTAGATTAGCTACTACGTAGATTCACTACATATATAAATGAAATGATGGATTGATTTTATCAAATGATGGAAAAAAAGAGTAAAGCATCATGGTATGTAGGAGTAGCCATAGGAGCAGTTGTGATCCTCATGGTAACAGTTGTGTTTCCAGTATGGAACCTTTTACCAAATGAAGTCACTGAGAAGGTGAAGGTGGTTTCAGTAGATAATTCAGGATGCACTGCAGAAACTTCTGATGGGTATATTGTCAAGATAGGGCAATGCAACGCAAAGCCTGGTGATTCTGTATTAGCCAAGTATGATGCAAATGTAAAGACTAGAGAACAATCTCTGATGACTGGACCTCCGGGATAAGTTTTTCTTTATCATCAAACCCAAATGAAGACGTTAAAATCCCTAGTTTTAGTTTTTGATTTAGAAATATTTTCCTTGCCATCTTTGCGCTGAATCTAATGATGTGACTTGTTTCACTATTACGGCGTCTCTATTCAATTTGAATGATGCTGTATTACCAAATTTTCTTGCAGGAATGGCTACATTGAATTGTTCCAAGTCTACCTATTTGTGTACGTAATTGCTGTCTAGTATGACTGTCTGACAGATGGTGTAAATCCGAAGATGTATCCAGTACATGCTTGGTAACTAGGGTTATATTTTTGTAAATTGTTATACACGATCCTCGGTTATTTGTTACAACTTTTAGTCTGGCCTTGCTTTTTTTGGATCTTTCCAATGTCAATAGTTGTGATTATTACAGTGGAGATGATTATGATGAAGGTAATCTCAGTATAGACTTTAGCGTGTGGGACTCCAAATGTGAGGGCAAATGTGGAAAGTACTGCAGCTGCCAATCCTCTTGGTATCATGGATCTTATCACTTTTTTATCAAATTCGGGGAATCTTGTAAACAAGGCTTTGGTAATTACCTTTCTTGATAGATAAAGCGCAATTGCAATTATTACCCCCACTATCACATATCTTAGTTGGCCAAACTCTGCAATCAACCCTACAAATACAAAGAAAAATGATCTTACAAGAAATGTCACCTCATCATGAAATGTGTCTTCCATGGAGACCTCTGGCATGTTAAACTTGAGATATCTTGAAAGTGTTTTTCTGTTACCTAGTACCAGTCCAAAAATTAGAGCTGTTAATGCTCCTGATTCGCCAAGAGATTTTGCAGTGAAGAAAAGTACAAACAATATGGCAAGTGTAAGCATGTATGCATGCTTGATATTTGTAATCTTGGAAAACCCATAAAGCCAAGGTATGCCAACCCCGAATCCAAGTCCCATGCCAACTACTACCTCCCTTCCAAAATCCAATCCCAATAAACTAATACTGAAATGTCCTGAAGCAATGATGTCAAAAAGCAAAAAGGCTCCTATGGTAGCCATGATGTCAGTCATGGCAGATTCCAAAATCAAAATTGACTTGGTATCTTCAGTAATCTGTACTCTCTTTACTATGGCAAATACAACTATTGGACTGATTCCTCCTAAGATGGAACCAAGAAGTATTGCACTTATCCACTGCCAGTCAAAAACGTAGACTGCAAGAGATGAGACAATGGCAAGCGTTGCTAAAAAGCTTAGTATTGCAACAAGCAGAGAATAATGTGCAGTTCTGATTACTGTCTTTATGTCAAGATTGAGGCCTCCATCAAACATTATTATGATGAGGGCAAGGGATGAAAAATACGGAATAATCCTAATGATGGTGGATGAATCTACTATGCCAAAGATTGGCCCCAGTACAAATCCGACAACTGTGAGGAAAAGAACTTCTGGAATTCCTGTTTTTCTAAAGAATGCTTCTCCTGCCACTCCTACGAAAATTATGACTCCCACTGCAAGAAGAATGACCTGAGCTGATGCAAGATTGGTGCCATGAAACACCGTCTGCGCAAGGTCATGATTTATTCTAGTTATCTCAGTTGTAATGATGTTAGAATGTAATGTCTTGTTTACTGACTCTGCGAAATTGGTTGTTTCAGTAGCCGACTTTGCATATATGATCAAATCTTGGAGGGTCATTTCATTTGTATTAAAATTTTTTAATATAAAATAAAATTATCTGAGAAACATATCATAACAACATCTTTTCTTCCATAAAATTCAAAATTATTTTTATAATTTTTATTTACTTTTGCTTTCATCATATGTACTTCATACAAATCAATTGTTTTCATAAATATTTATTATTGATCTAATCTACTTGCTGTGAAACTTTACGTATATTCCGCCAGAACGTTGTTCAAGCCAGAATAGATTTTGATCTACACGTCTTTTTTTCATGTCGTTGATTTCTTGCATGAAATTCTTTTCGGTATTGTAATATTTAGAGAATGATGATCCTTGTTACGTTACCATGTTACAGAAGACTTATCTCCTATCAGTTTCTGGTAGATTTCTTTTGTTGTACCTCTAACATGCTAAGAAATTTTTATATCTTGTCTACTTGCTATCTAGAGAATTGATCTTATTAATTTCTGATTAAATCCTGAGATGATTATAGATTAAGACAAACATAACATTGTTAATCAATTGTATTATATTTGAAAACAATTCATAAAAATATGGATAAGATATTTGCCATACCTCCAACTATTTTTGTTGGCACGATTGCATTGCTGTACGTTTTCCAAATGGTCAGCTCGGGAGAATTTTCACAAAATATGATTAATAACAAGATTGAATCAATAGCAAGTAAAGATAATCTTGCAGTTCTACATGTAAGTGAAAGTATAGACTCTCATGCAGTTATGCATCTTTCAACTGTATTATACAATGCTGGTAATGCTTCAATTCACGACATTAAATTTTCAATGGGAAATATGGGATTACTGGGAAGACCATATGACAAGTCTGTAATTACTACTAATTTGAATCCTGGAAAAACCGTATCATATGATGAGATTGTCATGCCTGTTAAAGGAGATCCAAACATAGGAACAAAGATGCCGGTGACAATAGAAGGTATATTGCAAAATGGTAAAAATATTATTTTGCATGCTAGTACAGTAGTAGGTAAAACCAATTGATACGATAAATCAGTCATGGTAGGGATAAAGACCATGTACTATCGACAGGTTATGAAAGTGAGAAATCACTGTAAGTACATTTTGTTACGGAAGACTTTTCTTCCATTATTGTATTCTAATATGTAATGTCGCTACGTCTAGACCATGTTGGATTGTGCAACTCCATCATATCTATTAATAAAAATATCCAATCTATTGCATTAATCAACAGACAGGGAAGGGCAGTTGAAAAAGTCTCAAGACCTGGATTTACAAACCAATTTCCGGATTACATGAGTGAGATGTTCTTCATGCAATGTGTTCTGCAGGTATCAATGGGCGGTGACTTTGATGAACATTTTGGCCCAATCAACTATTACGTATCTAAGAGAGATAGTCTTACAATGCTCACCTTCCCTATGGACGATCACATTATTCTTGTAACAATAAACAAGAATGCTAGTCCAATATCCCTGGCAAGGAAGATTGTAAATACTATCAATGACTGTCAAAAGCAGTCACATGATGCCTGATAGTTTCAAAATCGTTTTGTGATGAATGAGTGGGCTAGATCATTATATGCCCAAATCCAGAATTTTAATTCTCTAATGCCCGTATGTTTTTCTACAAAAAATCATGTTGATATCAAGATCAAATAAGCAAGCACAATTACTGCAAAGATGACAAGGCCTATGCTTGTCACATACATTATAGAATGTCTGGGAATGTAGGTGCCAGATTCAATAGATCTCTGAGCTTTGAGGTAATTTACCAATGCGTAAATTATCAGCAAAATTCCAAGACCGATCATACTCATGCCCAACAATGTTGAAGAAGATTGAGATGGTAGGTTTGATGGAATTGTCTGATTCTTTGTTATGATGCTAAATTCTTTAAGAAATAGGCCAAATCTTGCAATCACAAAACCCAATCCCATGAGTGCAATGCAGGTACGTAGCCATGCAAGAAAAGTGCGTTCATTGGCTAGGTGTTCTGTAACTCGATCATGTTTTTTATCTCCTGTAGACATTTGACTGGAACTAATTTTGTGTACTTATAAGGTTCTGGTTTTGTCTGATACTGTTAACATCTTTGGCTGCTAATGCTGCAAAATCATGACTGACCAACCTAAAGTGAAAATATCGTACGCTAGTAAATCAACACCTTCTTGATAAAGATGCGTCAATAAAGACATAGTGAGACATAAAAGTCAGGAAGCAATACCAAGATCATGTTTGATCAACAAATCAAAAATTTCTTGTCCGTACAGATTGCGCTTGGAGAAAATCCTTTCTTGCTAGGTAGTGAATTTGAATGGGTTCAATCGAGATAGAACCTTCCAAGAGTGATGTATCCCGACGAGACTTTCTAAAGTTGTTAGCTGCTGCTGGGGTAGGACTGGCATTTACACCGTTTATTCCATGGGGAAAATTCATGCCAAACCCCTCAAACATCATGCCGGTAAAAGCTGAGGTCATACTTCCAGACGGAACTCAGGCAAACGTCAAGACTTTTCCAAAGAATCATTCCGAAGTTATTACTTATCCATTATCAGGTGATCCTGTGCTTGATAAAGAGCCATTTAAGAAATGGCAGTTTGTTCGATTGCCAGATGAACTTGGTGGCGGCAAAGAAGATGTCAGTGCTTTTCGTGCCTACAGCATGGTTTGTTTACATTTGTGGTGCTTGTGGAAATACTGGCCACAAGAGGGCAGAAAAAGAGGAGAATGTCCATGTCATGGAAGTATGTACAACATGATAAACGGTAAGGCGTTTGCAGGGCCTGCATCTCTTCAAGCTGCACCATCGAATGTGTTACCAATTCTTTATCTTGAAACTGACAGTGATGGGAATTTGTGGATAAAACCTGCAATATGGAATGTCAATCAGAACGGCATAGTAGGATATGGCAGGTTTTTGCAAACCTAGTATTATTACAAATGATCAAGGCTAGTAAAAAAAATCAAGATAAAGCATTTTGAAAAAGAAAATAGTTTTGGAATGCGGAGCACAGGATCGTCTATTACTGTGAACTCTTGTAGAATCTCCTTACGAGATATACCTTGAGCAGATCATTTGGAAAACGTACAGCAAACGAATAGGCCAGTATGACAAGCAACGGAATATATCCTAGCGGACCAAGTTCCCAAAAACCAAGTATCGATATTGCAGATACTATTGCGATTTCACTGGCAGTTGTAATGAGAAGAATATTGCTCGGTCTTGATTTCCAAAAATGTCCGCGCTCCCGTATTATCATCAAACTAAAGAGTGATTCTATGACCAGATATGAAAAAGTGAAGGTGTAGAGTCTGTGGGAGTTGTCGCTTAATTTGAAATAGTTCATGCCTACCATGGTAAGTACTACGCCCTCGATCACGGTAAGCATTGCCAGTGGTATTCCAACCTTGAATAACCATGAAGTATCTAGCGAGTCTGGACTCTTTGAATGTCTGACGTTGTCTGTTGATATTGACATGGTGGCAAAATCGGCAAAAAATATCAGTAATACCATGCTAAATATTGAAATTACAAGACTGTGAGTAAGAAATAACATGGATACAATATATCCAACCATGAAAGTCTTTTTGGTTACCATGTTGAGGACCCAACTGAATATCCTTTGGTAAATCGTCCTACCAGTCTTTATGATGGCAAGTATGCCGCCTAGGCCCTCTGTTACAAGCACAGCGCTTGCCGAGTCCTTTGCAATATCTGTTGCATTTCTAACTGCTATTCCTACTTCGGCCTGCTTTAGTGCTGGTGCATCATTTACTCCATCGCCAGTCATTCCAACAATATGTCCTCTGCTCTGGAGATTCTTGACTATGGTATACTTGTCTTCAGGGTAGATCTCGGCCATACCGCTACTTTCTTCTATCATGGAGCCTGACAAGTTTTGATTCTGCACATCGGGCATTCTGATAATATTGTCACCCAGACCTATCTGTGGTGCGATATTCTTTGCGATTGGGAGTGCGTCGCCTGTAAGCATCTTTACAGACACTCCGAGGTCATTGAGCTGCAAAACTGTCTCACGAGAATCTTGTCTTATTCTATCAGCTACTCCTGCAAGGCCCACCAATTCAAATCCATGTTCGTGGTTTTCTTTGGCAACTGCTATCACTCTCAATCCTTTTGCTGAGAGAGCATCTGCATCCTTGCTCAAAGATATGGTGTTATCGTCCGTCATTTTGCAGTAAGCGCAGATGGCTTTGAACGAACCTTTCATTACATGGAATTTTTCACCAGATCTATGAACTGTAGATCCAGTCATCCTAGTCTGTGGGTCAAATGGCACAAACTCTGTCTGGGAGTACCCATCCAGTGAAATATTAGTATCCTTGGCTGCTGCTAGGAATGCAAGATCTATGGGATCTTGGTTTGCCTCGTTTGAAGCAAGTGCACCATAAAGTATGACATCATTTTTTCCAAATTCGCTTACTGGAAATTCTTCTTCAACGAAGAGCTTGTTCATTGTCATTGTACCGGTCTTGTCTACACAGATGACATCCATTACAGCAGCGTCCTCACTTGCACTGAGTCTTGTAACAAGAACTCCCTTCTTTGCAAGCACCGATGAACCAAGTACCATGTTCAAAGTGAGCATGGTTGGCATCGCTACAGGAACGGCAGAAACTAAAAGTACTACCGCAAGTGGAAGCAACACCACAAACTGGAAACCTGTCAAAAGGGCATAGGTAAAAGCAATTAGAAGGGATATGATGATTATAATTGCAAGTCGTCGTGCAATTTTTACAGTCAATGCTTCCATGTGCAATTTTGGTTTTGCCAAATCTACTAGTTCGACTGTTTTACCAAAATAGGTTCTGGTTCCAGTGGCATCGACGATTCCTGTAGCCTCCCCACGTTTTACAGTAGAGCCTGAATAGACTGGTTCTCCACTTGACTTTTCTACCGTTGCAGATTCGCCGGTGAGTACTGATTGATCAACATCAGTGTTTCCACCAACAATCTTTATGTCAGCTGGTAAAATGTCACCTGCTCTGACTCTAATGAGGTCACCAGGCACAAGTTCTCTTGCAGGAATGACTGACCACATGCCGTCTCTCTTTACCCTGCTCTGAATACTCAGTCTCTGTTTGAGAGCGGCCATTGCCACACTTGCTTTTCTCTGTCGCATGATGGATATTACAGCATTGGAAAGAAGAAGTGCTACGATGATGATTGTATCGGGATATTTGCCCAAAAACCACGTGAGAAATGCGGTAGCTTCGAGCATCCATGGAACAATGCCCCAAAAGCATCTTGCCAGTGTAATGAGAAAATGTGTCTTTTTTTCCGGGACCTCATTGTAGCCATATACTGCCAATCTCCTTTTAGCCTCTTCAGTTCCCAGTCCTTTTTCTATGTCTGTCTTGTCGTTTGCTAGTGTGTCCACGTCTTTCACCGTATGCTTGATTATAAATTATAATCCAGAACACGGAATGCAATAATGTTTGCCATTTACAACTCTCAAACCAGTGGAGAAAACAACTTCACTACACTTGGTACATCTTTCCAAATCGAAAATTCCTTTTTTTGGCTTGAAACCAAAATTTTCTATTTCTTCAATCATTAGCATCTTTTTACATCCCTTTACATGATTGGTCTGATTTAAAATGATTACATGTTATCAATCCTGATATTTTTACTCTGGTTATAATATTGAGGAGAACAAACAATCTAGCATGATTAGCAGGTATGTGTGGATCGGATTGGCAATAGGACTATTCTTTGCTGGACTGGGCATGGGTTATAGTATTTTCATTAACACTTACAATCCGTATGCAATGATGGGAAATCCTGTTATGTTCAGTCAGATGATTGGAAAAAATCCCCAGTTTTCTGGTCAATATATGGGATACATGATGCAAAATCCACAATACATGAACCAATGGATGTCACAGAATCCGCAATATGTGGGACAGTGGATGGGATCTATGATGCAGGATCCGCAACTAAGACAACAAATGTATAACTACATGTTACAAAATCAAGATTTTATGTATGAGATGATGAAAAATTCAAACTTTCAAAATAACTACATGGGTCCTTGGATGATGCAAAATAATTTTACCTATCATGGCATGATGTGGAAAAAGTAATATCATATTCTAATTTGACAGTGAAATGTGTAATTGAATAAAAAAATTCTAACAATAATGATAATGGTTGTTGCATCCATGATATCTGCAACTGTGTATTTTCTTACTACAAATTACAAGAATGAAGTCAACCAAACTACCAACGCAACGGAAGATTCCAACCAGGCTGCAATGCTGGAGCGTGGTAACATGGCAATGGGATTCAATCAGACCAAGATTCACCATCACTTTATGGCTTCTGCTACGGGCGGTGAAATTATGATAATGTCATCTAACATGAGTGACATAAAAACAATAAACGAAATAAAAAACCATGTAAAAGATATTCAATACGAATTTTCTCAGGGAAATTTCACCAAACCATTCTATATACATGCCCAAGTTGTTCCAGGTACTGCTGTGATGACTGCAAAAAAGGATCTGATTCATTATTCAAGTTAAGATGTTTTTTGCACTTGTCTGAATTCTTATTATGATATTTTCATACCATGCGATATACCTTCAGTAATTTTTAACATATTACAAAATACATCTAATTGAGACGCGGGTATGCCCAAGCCTCAAATAAGTAATATCATATGGATACTAAAGGATCTGATGAAAAACCTGAAATCGGAAATGGATTTGTATGGTACATCATATTCCAGCAAGAGTTTTAACAATCATGAATGTTGCTACTATCACCAAAAGAATTGAAAACATCTTGGAAAGTTTTTCTCTTGGAAGTTTTATCGAAAGTTTTGTACCTACAAACCCTCCACCTATACCACCAATGATGAAAAGAATCGAAACAAACCACTGAATCTGAGATTCAAGAGAATATCTTATTGCAGTAGTCAGGCCAAAAGCACTTACAGGTAGGAGCGAAGTACCAATGGCATCTATTATGTTCAAACCTGCAGAGTACATGAGGGCAGGAGTGATCAAAAAGCCTCCGCCGATACCAAAGTAGCCGGCTGTGACACCCACTGCAAAACCAATGATGATTATTTTCTTTTTGTGTAAAAGAAATATGCGATGTTTGTGCTGCAGTACTGTGGGTAAAATTGTTAGTTTTCTTTTCCACATTGTAATTGCTATGACTATCATGAATAAACCAAACAAGAACAAGAGATGTTTTGAGGGAGTAAGCAAGCCAAGCTGGGATCCAATTAACGCACCAAATATGCCGGGAATTGCAAAGACAAAACCTTCCCTGATCCTAACATGCCCGAATTTTTTGTGGTGTATCAGATTAATCAAAGCATTTACAGCTACAGCTAGTGCTGAAGTTCCAAGTGCAACATGCGGTTCAATCCCTATGACATAAATCAAAAGAGGAACAGCAAGTATAGAACCTCCGCCTCCGACCACGCCAAGACTAAATCCTACTATGATCCCGGATATCATGGAAAGAATTATGATGATTGGCGAAAATTCTAAACTAGAAATTTGAGATAAACCCAAAGTGGAAAGAGAAAAAACTAGGGAGATTAATTCCATGTGATATTAACCCAGATCTAGGATGTTGATATGGCACATCTGTTTGGACCAATCTCCAAATTTGCAATCTCCAAGACAGGTACTGGCTGAGACAATCTGTTTATCTGGATTATTTTCTCATAGTTCATTGGTTTTGGAAGTGTTGTACTGGCAACTTTTTCTATGAAACCATCATGTAACAGTTTCAATATTGAAAGATTCTTTGCTTCTTTGATGGTGGTATAATAGATGCCATTTTTAGAACTAGATTGCTCTCCATGATGAGCTGGAAGAACAATCACCTCGTTTGGTAGGGTGAGAAACTTTTTGTGCAGTGTATCGTACAGGTCGTTTGCAAACTCGTTTGCATTATTTCTCAAATCTGGTCTTCCTATTCCCTCGACGAAAAGAATATCACCGCTAAAGACATATTTTTCATTCAAGACATAGGACAAGCTTCCTGTTGTGTGTCCCGGAGTATGAATTACTCTGATCTTTGAATCACCTACAATTACAATGTCACCCTCTCCAACTCTGTTACTTTCAAAATCATATTGCTCGTACTTGCTCATATATAGTTCCGAGTTTGTAATTTTAGCTAGTTCCCGTGCTGCAGAAACATGATCTGCATGTTGATGAGTATCGATGACTTTTACTATTTGCAATCCCTCATTTCTTGCAAACTCTACATACTTCTCTGCTGGATAAACCGGATCAATTGCTATGGCCTGTCCTTTTGAGCCCACTATGTATGACAGGCACCCTTTTCCAATTTTCTCCACCTGTACTACGATGGATTCTTCTCTTGATACAACTTGAGAATTTAGGACTTGTCCCCAACCTGCAAGACCCCCTGTAAGGGACAATGCATCTATTCCATTTCTTGCCAAGGCAAAAGCAGCTACCATTGACCTGTTTCCGTGAGGACAGATTGTGATTATCTGTTTGTTTCTTGGTATCTTGTTAACATTTTCCTTCTTGAATAATTCTGAAAGCGGGATGTTTATGCTGCCTGGAATTTTAAAGTCTGAAAACTCTTCAGCCTGTCTTACGTCTACTAATATCACGTTTTCTTTTTTCTTTATCTTGGACCATAACTCCTCGGGAGAAATTGTGGAATGGGTTTCTTTTTTGATGAGACCTTTGTTCCAACCCTTGATTCCGTCCTTGAGAAAGTAAGAGTCCAGTCCATATGATGCCATCATGCCAGCTGTCTCTGCAGATATGGTTCCATCTTCATCAATTAATACAATTTTTACACCTTTTGGAATTCTTGGCATTATGGTCTCTTTTGCACGCGAGTCACAGACTGCATGAACCGAGCCTTCTATGTGCTCATGAATATAGTGTTCCTTTAGTCGTAAATCAAACACTAAAAGTGGCTTTTCACTTTTGAGATCTGCATACAATTCTTCTGCAGTGACTGCAAGTTTTTTGGATTCCTGATTGGCGTTCATGAATGTACATGGTACACGAAAGTATTTAGCGAATATGTCTTTAATGTAATCAACTGTGTTCAGATGATACATGAGTAGCGAAAAAACAAGTACATTCACATTTAGAATAGACAAGGAGTATGAGAAGGTCTTGCGTGAGGAAGCACAAACTAAAAAAATCACAGTAAATGCTCTTGCAAACCAGATTTTTGGTGACTATGTGGAATGGCAACGATATATGGAAAAGTTTGGGACCATAGTTCTAAGCAGAGAAGCATTCAAAATTGTACTTGATTCACTTGATGAAAAAAGCCTTCTAAACTTGGCCGTGGATATTGGAGGGAAAGCACCAAAGGAGTTTATCTTGTTTAAATGGAAAGAAATCGCTATTGACAATGTAATCAAGTTCGTCAAAATGTATTTTGATCACTGTGGATATGGAACACATGACCATACGAAAACTGGAGGTATGATTACTTTTAGCATACGTCATGATTTAGGCAAAAAGGGTTCGTTATTTCTCAAGACATTCTTGGAGACATTAATAAAATCAACACTTGGGAAATCTTGTAATTCAACTGTAACGACAAACTCGCTAGTGCTCAGTTTTCAAGACTAGGCAATTACGGATGATTGCATTAGAGACATGTCTATCTTTATCACATGGATTGGCAAATTGATAATGCAAGTATTTCCTGGAAAACCAGCCGTGTTTGAGGATTCTGAAAGATGTGATATCTTTAGACTCCATGGATGGTAAAAAATACATCTCTACCAAAGCAAGATAAAATCAATCACAATGACTCAATTCAGATTGTTGCCCCGTTGTAACAATATTCTAAATTCGCGAATCTTGGATTGTCTAGTGTGATGGATAACTCATTCACTCATGGCTGGATCAGCTTTTCCAGAAATCTGTATAATGTCTCTGTCCAACGAAATCTCCCTGATTTTATTTATCTTCATATTACTCATTATGTGAAGTGCATTTTGCTTATCGGCATGTTCCACTTCCAAAGAATATTTTTCTCGCAGACCATTGATTTTTTTATCAAGTTCAACACCTGACTTGTATTCTATTATCGCATTAACATGAGGTTCGGAAACCATCTCGTCAGCAATCCTTCTTTCTAGATACATTATACGATGGGCAAGATTAGGATCAACATTAGGCATGGCCTGTTTTAGATTTGAAAGATATTGGTTGTATATTGATTCTACATCTTGTGACATGGTTACATTCACACAAAAATATTATTTAAAAAATACCAAGAATATCACTGATGATAATCAATGAAAAATACCACACTCAAGAATCTACATATTTTTTATTTTGCCTATAAATGATAATGCAGAATTTCAAATTTGATATTTTTCAAGACTGTTATAATGCATGATATTGCTAGTATGATCATGACCGGTGCGGCAAAGACAAATTTTAGCTATACTGTGAGGACTCTGAAGACAATAAATCAGGCAGTTGATGATATGACAACAAGTCTAAAGGATGTCGGCTTTGGTATTTTAGGTACTCTGGATTTTAAGGAAATTTTACAAAAGAAGGGATTGGATTTCAAGGATGAATATCGACTCTTAGAAGTATGCAATCCCGGAGCCGCAAAACAGGTATTGGAATCAAATCCAGAGGTTGGGTTGCTGTTACCCTGTACTATTGCAATATATCAGAAAAACAATGAGAACTTTATCAGCTTGGCAAAACCTACATCTCTTCTAGCTAATATTCATGACTATACATTGGAAAAATTTGGAAAAGAAATTGAACAAAAACTCGTACAGGCCACAGAGAAAGCGAAATGATGGGTTCTCTTGTTTCTAAAAACCTTGGAATGGACAAATGTTCAAGTAATGTGTTTTCTAGAGTAAAACATTTGCTTGTCTATGTCATGGAAACAAGAGAACAATTTGAATCAAATTCCGTTGAAGGCTCTATTTGTAGCCTACAAACTTTTTGTAATGGATATGATCTACACACTACAAAGATATGAGAAAAAAAATCTCTAGAATACTTGTACCATTGGATGGTTCCAAAAATTCTCTGAAAGGACTAGATTTTGCAATTTATCTTGCGAGGCAATGTGGTGCAACCATAACAGGACTATACGTATTATCGTTTTATATTGCTGATAGCGGCCCAAGAATATTTGGACCGTATAAAAAAGATCTTCTTCAAAATGCAAAGAATTTCATCTATGATGCAAAAGTTCGTTCAGCAAAAGAGGGTGTGGACTTGAAAGAAAAGATAATCGAGGGCGATGTAGTTTTTCAAGACATTGTAAAATATGCAAACAGTGGTAAATGTGACATCATGGTCATGTCATCAAGGGGATTTGGACCTGCCAAAGGATGGTTTTTGGGAAGTGTCACTTATTCGGCATTGCATAAATCAAAGATACCAGTACTGGTGGTCAAATAAATGGACGGAAAATTATTCTTGGAGTTTCTAAGAAAAAGACGATCAATTAGGTCTTTCAAAGAAAATGCAATTGATGAATCCAAGACAGATGAGATGCTTGAGGCAATCAATTTGGCTCCATCATCTGGTGGTTTGCAAACCTTCGAAATTTACCAGGTAAAAAACAAAGAAATGAAAGAAAAATTAGTTTCGGCAGCAAAAGACCAGACATTTGTAGCGCAAGCTCCTTTGTTATTGATTTTTTGTGCAAATCCATCTCGTTCTGTTGAACGATTTGGAGAGAGATCACAGTTGTTTTCTGTTCAAGATGCCACCATCGCAGCTGCTTATGCTCAGCTAACATCTCATGCACTAGGATTGTCAACAGTGTGGATTGGAGCATTTGATGAAAAACAAGTCTCGGAGATACTGGATATTCCAAAAGGGCAAAGGCCGATTGCAATACTTCCTATTGGTTACGAAAATGAAAAACCAAAGGAAAAGGCAACGAGAGGGGCAAAAGACCTACTACATGTAATAAACTAGGAAATTGCCAAAAACGCTGGTATTGTATTTTCTTAACATCCACGGTAAAATTGCAGTGCACATGTATTCTAGATCCTGTCAATATCTATTTATTGAAATATCCTTGCCCTAGATTAAAATGAAATTCGAAAAACGTGAACTTCTCTTAATTGTGGGGGTTTTGTTTGTGATGATTGGAATGATGTCAGTTCTTGCCCCTGCGTATGCTCTTGTTATTGCCGTCTTGATATATTTTGGAATCAGGGTGTTTGTTGGAAGGCGAAAAAAACAGATTCAAAGAGAAATCGGCCAGGGCATATGCGCAACATGTGGGGCAAAAATAATGGATAACAAGTGCCCACAATGTGATTCTGCATAGAAAGCCGTTGTTTGGTTTTGGTATGAATTCTGAGTATGCCTTATAATGCTTGCAGGAGCATTTTGCTTATGCAAATCCATGCATATTGTGCATTAACCACTTGCTCAACTTTTCCACAATTAACACCTAAAATTCTAAAAGTGGGCTTGAAATGGTATAACAGATGAAATACTCTAGCTCAGGCCTTATTGCAGGAATTATTCTCTTGCTTGTCATTGGGCAAAGTTATTCCGTAAATGCGCAAACCCCGACAATTGCAAACCATGTTGTAATAAACGAAGCAGAGATAAATCCTGCCATTGATGATACCAAGTTTCCTGCCCAATGGGTTGAACTGTACAACCCGACCAGTTCTCCCGTCAACATTGGAGGATGGACTATTGGGGCAACAACTGGACTAAGGCAGGCATATACGATATCTGCAGGTACCACAATCCAGAGCCAGCAGTTTATTGTTTATCACTATGTCCCAATTTGGTTTCCACATGCCGGTGCTGTAATACAGCTGACAAATCCTACTGGTACGGTAATTGATCAGACCCCTCCACTTTCAGATACCCAGGGTGATGGCAATACATGGCAGAGAATGTATGACGGTCTAAGTACTGGCTCTGTGAATGACTGGGTGTACAATATTGGCACTCCGGGTTTTTCAAATGGAAAACCACCGACAACTAGTACGACAACCCATCTAACAATGTCTGTGTCAACTGACAAGCAGGGTTATGTCTTTGGAGACTTTGTAAACATTAGTGGTAAAGTATCTCAACTTGTCATGAGTTCAACAGTGTCTTCAATCCCTCAGATTGTTAACATGGTTTTATCAGGTCCGCAAGGATTCAAGCAAACATTTTCACTCTATCCTGGAAATGATCTTACATTTTCCCAATCTGTGAAGACTGATCAGGTGCTGGGATTTTCTCAAGGAACGTATACCATTTCTGCATCATATGGAGGTGTACAAACATCCACAACATTTTCACTAAATCCAGTGGCATTTGTCCCGCCAACGCAAGCCGCTCAGACAACACTTGTAATATCCACGGATCATTCCAATTACACAACCTCGCAGTCTGTTATATTGTTGGGAACTGTCTCAAACGTAATTCCACTTACTCCTGTCCAGTACAAGGTCTATGATCCAACAAACGTCTTGATATATCAAGGAAATTTATTCCCTGATGCTCAAGGGAAAATAACTTCTGTAAATCCATATCAGAGCAGTACTGGCAGCTCTGGGTTGCTCGTCAATGGAGTAAATCCAGTTTATGGAATATATCGAGTGAGTGCAACTTATGGTGGGGCATCTGCCACTACTATATTCACACTTGTTCCTGCTCAAATACAAACTAGCCAGATAACGCTATCAACTGACAAGCCAGCATATGCACCAGGAGAAACCGTGACATTCAAAGGAAGTACGTTGCTTCAAGGGTTGCAAAATGCCGGACTGGGTCCAACCCTGCAAATAATCCAGACCGGTGTTGGATCTAGTTATCAAACTTCTACAAGTGTCACAAATGCTGCAAATGTCAAGATCCAAGTCAACCTCAAATCTGATAATACTTTCTCATACCAGTTTGTCCTTCCTGGAACCTCAAGCAGCTTAGGGAATTATAGGGCAATTGTATCAATACCACAAGGTAGCGCAGAATCCGACTTTGTTGTTATGCAAAACCCATCTGCATACAATGGCACAACATCATCATCTCCATTTACCATTGTTACAGACAAGAGTTTGTATGCTATAGGGGATCCAATAACAATATCTGGCCAAATTCTACATCCGATTCAAATCTCAACACAAAATTCCGGAGTAGGTGTGAGCATCCAAGTATTGAACTCAACAGGCATGCCCGTGACATCTGCTGGTAGTTTACATGCTAATATATCGATACTGACAAGTAACCAAACCGCACCTGCTGTTACTGCAAACGCCTTGTCTTATTCTGCATTCCCTGATGCTAATGGTCGCTATCAACTACAACAAATTGTCCAGACTGGAGTATATCAGCCAGGAAATTACATGCTCAAGGCATCTTACCTAAATTTGGTTGCTTCAACAACATTTACTGTATATGATCCGCTTGCAACAGGCTCACAGGGCCCAATTGCTGTAAGCACTGACAAAAAGGTATATGGTGTTGGAGATACTGTACAGTTGACTGGCAACATTTCCGCCCAAACAAGTACTTCGTCTTTTACACTGACATTGATAAAACCTGATGGGGAACAAATAACCTATCCACTAATTCTTAACAATGGTCACTTTTCATGGACTTGGACAGTGGCAAGCACAGCAAGCCAGGGTGTCCAAATTCTAACTGATAGGTCGTCTTCTCCGGTATCAGATCCTATGATCAACGTCTATGGAATATATCACATAAAAATAAGTTCGGCCAATGTAAACACTGACCTGTTTTTCCAAGTATCTAAAAATCCACAGCCAAATCAAGACATTGCTCCCCTTGTAGTGATGACTGACAAGACAAATTATGCCTCAACAGATGTAGCAAAGATCTGGGGAGAAGTTGTTCAAACACAAAATACCGCATCTCAGGAAACTAACACTGCAGTTCAAATTCTGATTTACTCTAGCACGGGACAAGAGATTTACCGAGGTAACGCAAATGTCAACCAGGGCGGTCAATATTATGCTACGGTGCCATTCCATATTGGTATCTGGCATGCTGGAGTCTACAAGCTTTATGTTCAATATCTTACAAATACAATAATATCATCATTTACCGTATATGACCAATTCACAACAAGTTCCACCGGGTTGCAGGTCTTTATGACTACTGACTCTGACAAGTATCTCCCAGGACAAACTGTACTTGTTACCGGAAGGACAAGCAGCATAGTCTCGGTCAATAATGTGAACCTTTCATTTGGCATTGCAAATGATACTACAATAAGAGATGGACAAGTCACATCAATTAGAGGGAATGTTATACCAACCGTTACTGTACCGTTTGATCAATTTGGATCCTTTAACTATGATTACAAGATCCCAAGCAATGCACCGCTTGGAAACTATACCATTATTGCACAGGTACCATTTGGGGCATACAATGCATACTTTAGCGTGGTGGACAAGCTACCCGTCAATACAATTCCAATCATAAACAAAACACAGACAACACACACCACTGGGGTGAACAACACTGTGACCAACTCTACTCTTTCTCCTCCAACAATTGCTCCATATACTATAGGGCCGACAGAAAAGCCCTCAAAGACAGCTAACATGTTTGTTGAAAAGATGGGCCAGCTTTCAGAGTCTGTAGTCCCAATAAATCTTGGTTCCAAACCACGTGGAAACGCAACATACTATCCACAGGAGCTTGATGGCCTTTTACGAGTAAACCCGGGTGACGTAAATTCCGTGAGCCTCAAGGTGAGCTCACAAGATGGAACGTGCATAATTGGGCAAGACAAGGGTTGCAAAATATCTGGCTCTACTGTCCAGTCAAGTGGAGTGTATCAGACTGAAATAATTGGTGGCATGCAATACCTTGTTGGATATTCCGGAACAGGAGGGAGGCTGGCTCAATTTAGCATCATGCCTGCACACACTGGCGATGTAATACCTGATGGGCAATGGAGTGTTCAGATAATTAAAAAAGACCAAGTAACTAGATTCTATTACCAGGTAACATATATCAGCAAATAATTTTTTCAAACCTGAAGCAATTTATTGTTGACAAATTTTTGTATCTGTGATGCAAATCCAAGTGTTAATGTTTGAGCAGGATGATCCATCCAAGTGTACTGCTGCCAAACTTGTAAAATTTGGAATTGCGAAACGTGTGAAACATCTTACAGGAAAAGACATGATTTTAAATCCATTTGCAAAAGAGTTTGTCCTGAAAACTGACAGGGATCTTACACAATCACTCACTGCAATCGACTGCTCATGGGAGCTTGCACAAAATATGTTCCTGAAAAGATTTGTGGGACTATCAAGAAAACTTCCACCACTTCTTGCAGGAAATCCTGTCAACTATTCAAAGGTCGGTAAGCTTACAACTGCTGAAGCGATAGCAGGTGCTTTGTATGTTATGGATTATGGCAAGCTTGCAGACTCGGTACTTGACAAGTTCAAGTGGGGTCATACATTTTTTGACTTGAACCAGTATATGCTGCAGGACTATGCCACTGCAAAAACAACAGAAGATGTTGTAAAAATATCTAAAGAATACGGTCTTGAAGTGTAATGCTTTTTAGAATCTTGATGAAAAATATTCCTCGTCTGAAGTGATCTTCTTGACTGGCCTGAATTTGTAAATGCTGCGATAGACCCTGTAAATTATCCTGTTTTCCTTCAGCCTTGGAGCTATCATTTGCCAAAAGTATCTTGCCTTTATGCTTGAAAACCTTGAATCTCTTACAACAAAGACACTGTATCGTGATTTTTCCACAATCTCCATGGTTCGCGGACTGAATGCCTGCTCTGATTGGTTTCCCGCACCAACAATTACGATCTCTGGATCTTTATTCAGGTTCTCAAGCAGGTCTTTCGTTATTTCTGAACTTGTTGGATATACCCTTTCGACTGGTACCTTTCGGAGATCAAGGTCGAACATTTTCTCATTTATTCTACTCAAGATGTCTCTTTCCTCCTCTGGGGATTCTACAACACCGCGTATGATTCGTATCTTGCTTCCAATCACATTTGAAAATGCATGTGCAATCTCGATTCCAAGATCCGAATGTCTGCCCTTGTCATATGATACCACAACATTGGATAGTTCTTTTTCAAACTCTTTTTTGATACTCACACCAAGTATGTCACATGTTGCAAGCGAGAGAAGTTTTCGGTTATTTTTTAGATCGAAAAAATCCATTATCAAAAGATTGATTCCCTGCTCTTCTGTTGTTGCAAGAATTGCCTCCGTGTTGTCATGCGATAACCTCACAAGATATCTGTGGTCTGAAAAACCAGGCATGTTTTTTAACTCATCAAATGTCTTCATGATGGGTTCTGCAAACCTGTGACCCATTGAGAGTGGAATTTGCAGGGGAATTGTAGCCACATTCAAAAGCGAGATCTCACCATCCTTGTCCTTTGCAATTGCTGATGCAATCTTGACTAGCTTTTCAATTGTCTTTTTGTTAAAGACAACCATTATGCGATAACTCTTTCTTTCTGGCGGGCCAATGTTTGCAACAAGTGGTGCATAATGTTCTATCTCTTTTTTTGCAATGTATAGCTTGTAGATTGAAAATCCGATCAGTATCCAGATTATGGCAATCGCCCAACTAAGAGGGTTGTATATGAGCAAAAATATCGCAAGCCCTGCCTTGCAGATTATTCCAATTATTGGCATGAGTGGAAACAGTGGAATCTTGAATCCATAGTCAAGCTTGTGCCCGTGAACTCGTCTAATGTTGATTCCAGCCCAGTTTACCTGCGTGAATAAAAACAGAAACATGACACCTGCCACAAGCGCAATCTGTTCAAGTGGCAACCATGATGCCATTATCAACATGATAAAACCTGATGCAATTATTGCAAAATGCGGTGTGTGGTATTTTTTGTGAATGGAACTGAAAATATATGGCAAGTTGTATTGTCTGCCCATTGCAAAGGATACTCGGCTTGACGAAAATGTTGTAGCACTAAGTGCTGCAATGCTTGACACAAGTCCTCCAACAAAAACAAGCGTTGTTCCATATGGAATTAGATATTCTGCAGCTTTTGCAATCCCGACATCTTGGTTATCTCCAATGAACTGCCATACTTCCTTTCCAATCTTTGATGAATCAATTCCCCCAAGAAAGACAAATGTAAACACAATGTAGAGCACAGTTACTATTCCGAGTGTCAAAAATATTGCCTTTGGAATGTTCTTCTTTGGATTTTTCACCTCTTCTCCTGCTTGGACAATTATTTCATATCCCTCAAATGCGATAAATGTAATTCCCATTGCCAAAATGAATCCGGTCACTCCGTTTGGAACAAAGTGCTGAAAGTTTACTGCCCAGTTGTGGTTTACAAAACTCATCGCATAAATGCCAGACGATATGAGAATGATGATTATGATTATCTGCATGAAAGTTAGTCCGTTTCCAATCTTTCCTGTAAGGGAAACCCCCCGATAATTTACATATGTGAAAAGTATGATGGATAAAATCGCAATAATTTTTTCAAGTGGAATTCCTCCATATTGTGGCGCAACTCCAATACTGGTTAGTATGCTACCAAAAAAGGCTCCAATAGATACTGCATACAAACTACCTGCAATCATGTGGGCAAACCAAGCTATCCAGCCGCTGATGAATGCATTTGGCCTTGGCAGGCCCTCTTTTACCCACCTGTAACCTCCACCTGCCTCTGGGAATGCAGAGCCAAGCTCGGCGTATGTCAAGGCAGTAAAGAAACTGATTATTCCACTTGCCAGAAATACTACTAAAAGTGCTGGCCCACCTTCATGCATTGCAGGACCTACTAGGTTGAAAATTGCACCTCCAATCATGGCTGCAATTCCAATCATTGTTATGTCTAGCAATGAGAGACTTCGGACAAGGCCTGCATGTGACTCGTGTTCCATGGACTATCTATTCGTGAGGACTTGGCGGTAGAATAAATCTCTACTTGTAGATCCTAAGTAAATATGAACAAATCTTTGGCAAATATGGAAGGCATACCATCTTTTAGTTCTAATTTTTCCTGTTCCTAATCCTAAAATAACTAATCTTGACTTGGTACTGTATGCGAGCCAGTGAACGATCACTGCCACGGCAGAGGAAACTCCTCCCTCCATGCAGCAAGTGTGATCCGGAGACGGATAATCAGAGATGATTGGCAACAGCACAGAAAAAAATCCCACCTGGCGTACTATGATGGTAAAGCCTGAGGTTTCCAGTGCAGGAATGAAATATCTGTCCCACGCGGAGAAAGGCCAAATCAAACAATAAGCGCTGCACTTTGTTTAGGTAGGCCGCATAGCGAAATATCGTGAAAACAGAAGGAGGGTTACGGCTGGCACGCATTTTTTTTAAAATAGTTTTGAAAAATAATCGCTGATTCTTACTTCTTTTCTTCATCAAACTTGTCTGCCCAGTGCTTTCTCTCTTCGTACTGGTATGTTGGTGGTGGACTTGTGTCTACTCCTCTCTTTGCTGCATCTTTCACCTTTTTGTTACTCCATATGAAAATTCCTACTGCAATAACTGCTGCAAATCCTGCCATCGCATAAATTGTCATAGTTGATAGACCCTGAGCTGTTGTGGTGCCTACGTTTGCTGATGCACCAACTGTTGTTGAAATTGCCGGATCTCCCTGGACTTCTAATCCGTTTGCATGACCGTCTACGTCAAGTGTACCAGAGCCTGCTCTTTCAACCATTGACAAGTGATACTTGGCATCTGTTGTAAAATCTACGTTTGTATTGACTGTCTTCAATGATCCCTGGTACAGATCGCTTTGTCCATATGCAAATGAGGTAACTGCTACCTTTTGTCCCTTGTATCCCAAGCCTACTGCATCACTGAGGGTATATGCTGGGTCAAAAAGGGCATTCCACTTTTCGATTGGAAATCCTACTAGGGCGCTTGCATCAAGCAAGTTTACGCTCAGGGGAGCTTCTGCAGCAGTTCCTTTCAATACATTATAAACATCTGGTAATTGACTCTTGATTATTCCTATTGGTGAATTGATATCCACGTTTCCTAGGCTTCCAGCTGATATGACTGCTGGGCCTGTCATACTGAATCCCATCCATGATACGTCAAATACTGTAGGTGTGTCTCCATTGCTCTTGTATAGCATGTATCCTGTTAGTGTTGGAGTTAACACTATCTTGTAATCGATGGTAGCACCTTGACTATCACCGTTTACCTGAACTTGATAATCTACTTGCAAGTCTGAAAATGTTGCAGTTGTCTTTCTCTGTGTTGCAAGCAGTGTGTTTAATGATTCCATGAGTGTTTTGATGCTTGGATTATTGTTTGAGTTGCCAGAGTATGAATATGTTACATTCTTACCGTTTAAAAGATCTTTTAATTTTCCACCGTTTGAATAATCAATTGCAACATTCTTTGTAAACATGAATTGTGGCGTGATTGGCTTTCCGGAAATTGGCAGGTATGCATTAAAATCTACTGTTGCAAGTACAGGAGAAACCATTCCGATAACCAATAAACTCAAGACGGCTGATGCTAAAAGGAGTCTCTTAGTCACGAATCACAATTTTCCTTGGGATAGTAATAAATCTTAGCATTAATTTTGAAGTTGATAATTCCTGTGCAGTGTATTGGCAAGAGTAATATTTAGTTGGTGTTAGTTATTAATTTCACGGGGCAAATAGAAAAATGATTACAATTCTTGCAGGTGGAACAGGTTCTGTCAAACTAGTGCGCGGTATGGCAACTCAAACTCGAGATATTTCTGTAGTATCAAATGTTGGCGACAATTATTGGTTGTACGGACTGTACATCTGTCCGGACATTGATACTATTCTATATGGACTTGCAGATGTCTTGGACACTGACAAGGGATGGGGGATAAAAAAAGACACTTATGGATTTTTACGTCAGATGGAAATGCTGGGAGAAGAGACTTGGTTTAACATCGGTGACAGGGATGCTGCAATTCACCTCCTGAGAACAAACATGCTTAAGAATGGAAAGAACCTGTCTGATATTACTGAATGGATGTGCCAGAAATTTGCAATTGATACAAAAATTATACCAGTTACTGATAACAGTGTAGAGACAAGAATTGTAACCACCAAGGGAGATCTTCATCTTCAGGAATATTGGGTAAAGTACAAGGGGCAAGACAAGGTTGACGGTATAAAATATATCGGAGCCGACAAGGCACGTGCAAATCCTGCTGCTGTAAATGCGATACATGATGCCAAGTTGGTGATAATTGCACCCGGGAACCCTCTTACTAGTATTGGACCGATTTTATCCATCAAGGGAATAAGAAAAGAATTGTCCAAGTCAAAGAAAAAAGTTGTAGTTGTAAGTCCATTGATTGGAAATGCTGCAATCAGCGGCCCTGCAACAAAATACATGGAAGCTGCTGGAATGGAAGTCTCTGTTTATGGTCTTGCAAAAATGTATTCCGAAGTTGCATCACACATGGTAATTGATTCTTCGGATAGGTTACTAACAAGAAAAATTGAAAACTTGGACATGAAAGTTTATGAAACCAAAATAAAGATGAAAGACAAAAAGGATGAAGAAGCATTGGCGTCCTTTATTATGAAACAAGTACATGTCTAGCTTGCGCGTTGGCGCAATAATTCCGGTAAAAACTTTTTCTAGAGCCAAGACACGCCTTGGATTGTCGCCTGAAAAGACTGAGCAAATTTGTAAGTTGATGCTTGAATCTGTCTTGGATTCTGTAACAAAATCCGATGTTATTGAAAAAACAGTTCTTGTGAGCAAGGATGAGGATGCTCTTGGTATTGGCAAAAAATTCGGTGCCATTGGAATCTATGACGAGTCTGAACAGGGAGTAAACAGTGCAGTATTGCTTGCTGACAATTATTTTGCAAAAGAAGGATTTGAGGGGACAATCGTATTTCCGCAAGATATTCCACTGATCCAGTCTGGTGACATTCGTACGCTATACCAGATGAGGACATCTGACAGGTGTGTGCTTGTGGTGCCATCAAGAAAATTTGATGGGACAAATGCACTATTTCGAACTCCGCCATGTGTTATGGAAACTCATTATGACGAGGACAGCTACAAGATACATCTCAATACTGCGGAGAAACGAAATGCCAACTCTTCGCTTGTGCTTATTCGAAGGATAATGCTTGACATTGACGACCAATCTGACCTGAATTTCATACTTTCATTTTCTGACACTGCCATTGCAAACTCACTCAAAAAAGTTCTTGGCTGACTTATGGACTCTGGCTTGTTTCAAGCTGTCTTGTTTCTATGTATTCTAAGATCTTGATTGCTATTGCAAATACTCCCGTGATAACAAGTATGACCTCTAGAGTGTCTGAAAATGGATTTGATGAATCAGTTATTGCCGAACTCTGGCTGAGGTCTGAGAGGAAGAACAGGTATGAAAACAAGAAATAGTTTGTGGCCCAGTGTACAAGAATTGCAGGTGCAATACCATATCTTACATAGACCCAACCGATTATTATTCCTGCCATTGTAGCCTGTGTTATTTTTCCTGGACTCCATGGTGTACCTGAAATGATGTGAGCTACGCCAAAAAGCAACCCAATTGTTATGATGAGTGTCATTGGTTTTTTATAATCTGAAATTGAAAGATACTTTGACGGTCTCCACAATGACTTGACAAGCGTCTTCCACGATGCACTGTGTGAATACATCAAAAACAACGGTACACCAATTAGAAGAATTCTAAACCCCGTCTCTTCTGTCAGTGGAGAAATGCCAATCTGGAAGAACCGTACCAAGTCATTGCTAGAAGTGGGAAGTTCTATCTTTACCCCAAAGCTTTGCTGTACGGCATCAATTATTACGGAAAACAGGATCAGGATTGAAAACCACGCCATCATGTTTATCATGGCGTTTCCCTGAAATCGCTTTACTTCTCTTGACATCATGTTTGAGAGGGTTTTGAGAAGTGAATCCTTTGGGCCGAAATATGATATTGTAAATAAGATGAGAAATATTGTCCATGCTATGATGAATGCATCGCCCATCTCAAAAGAGACTGGAATCTTGTAACCAATCCCTCCCAAAAATACATCAAACCCATTGATGGGATATTGGTAATTGATCTCTTTTCCAACGTCCGAGTTGTACATGACATAAAGTCCGATTGGAAACGACAGAATCATTACTCCAAATATCACAGATAATAATCCTGAATATGGAATGAGAAGAGCTTTTATGATTTTATTTAAATTTTCTAGAGTTGATATCAATGGACTTCGATACTTGCTTCTGGAAATCCAAGCTTAACAAGCGTTGCCTTGATAGTATCTCTATGATCTCCTTGGAGAAATATGTAACCTTCTTTTACAGTGCCACCGCAAGCATAACGAGCCTTCAACTCTTTCACAACTTTTCCTAAATCATTCATCTTTGGATTCACTCCTTCAATCATCGTTCCTTTCTTTTTGAAACGTCTTTCTTCAATTCTAACGACAATTTGTGTTTGATCTTTTTCTAGTTCGCCACAGGCGCATAAATCATTAGGAAGTCCGCAAGTGTTGCAGATTACCGCCATTCGAAATAAAAAGTCGAGATCCTACTATTAAGCCTTGTTTATCCCCCTTATGTTTTTTTATTTGATTGTGTACATTATCTTTATGTCAAATCTAACAAAGAAAGCAGTTGATCTTTTACTAAGCGGGGCCACACTGGTAGGCGATCCTTGTCCTTACTGCAAGGGTGTACGAGTGATGAAAAATGGCAGTGCACTGTGTATAAACTGTGGCAGGCAAGTAATTGAAGAGGCAGATGATGTCATGACAAAAAAAGAAAAAACTGGAAACACTTCCATTGAAAACTTGGATCAAAAACTATTGGATCTAACGGTAGATCTAGCAAAGGAAAAAGATCTTGGCAAGCAGAAACAAATCTTGGAAACAATTACTGCAATAATTTCAATCAAGGAAAAACTTGGGGTTCGCTAGGCACAAAAAGGTATTTATTTAAAGATCCTTAAAGCAGCACTAGTATGAGCAGCAAAAAATCTGCACCACTGCCGGCATCAAGCGCAGGACTGCTAAGATTCTTCGAGGATGAGACTAAGGGATACAAGTTAAAACCAGAGGTGGTAGTAGCAATACCGGCATCTTTGATTGGAATTTCGTGGATTCTAAAGTTCTTCTTCTCGCCATGACGGAAAGTTCGAACGACGTATCCCGTATTCACAAGCGGTATACGCTAACAACATTTACTCCTACATCACACTATGTATCCCTTGCAATATCTATTGCAGTTGTATGTGTGATAGCTGCAGTATCTTACATTGATTATTTCAAGTCAACTGATAACCTGTTTATTGCACTTCCAATTGCTGTTACAGTGCTTGTAATAACCCAGTTTATTGACCCAAAAATCCTCAAGACGGAATATTCCAAATCAATCCACATGTCTGCATTTGGAAATCTGTTATGGCTTGTGACAATTCTTTGTGGCATTCTTGCTGCCTATGTATTTTCAAAACCATCGGTTTTGCCAGTCTACATAACAGAAGGAATGCTATTGTACGCAAGTTTTCGTATTGCTATATTTACATCTGTACTTGGAACCAAGCTCACTACTGCGTGGATAATTTGCCTTCTCCAACCACTTGCAGTTTTTCTTGCATTTGTGCCAACTCATCTATGGGTCCCAATGCTATCTGACCCAAAAGCAATTGAATATGGCATTGTCTTTTGTGTGCTTGGTAGCATCTGGACCTTACTGAGTGACAGAATTGCAGGAAGCGGAAAGTTATCCAGCACTCATGCATTTTTGCAAGCATATCTTGCTGCATGGACAAACGATGACCCTGTTCCAATGGAATCCCTAATGGAAAAGCGCTCAGAACAATCAAAGGTATCAACATTTCAAATTTTATTCAAAACATCTGACAAAAACTGCAGGCTTGTAATCCCTGACTTGCATCCAGGACCATTTCATCCAATAGGTGGAAGTAACATTCCATATCTTATCTACAAAAATCTTGACTCGTCTGCAATGGTAATGCATAGCATCTCTGACCATGCTCTTAACCTGCCATCAAAATCTCAAGTTGACCTGTATATTACCAGCCTTCACCAAAACTCAAAGATTAGGGAAGGGTCAATGTGCACAAAACCTGTAACAGTCCAGGTAAATAAAGCACGAACAACCGGACTTTTGTTTGACAAGACGGCAGTGTTGATACTTTCATTATCGCCATATGGAATGGAAGACATTCCGTATCATATCAAGTCTGATTTGGAGCAGTACGGCATGAATCGTGGATATGAACGGGTGTTGATTGTTGACAGTCACAATGCCATGGGAAAAGAGATCGAGAAACTTGATGCAGATGATCTTCTAACTGCTGCAAAATCAACACTTGATACATTGATTACAAAAGAGACACTTCCACTAGAGGTAGGGTATGCAAATTCTGAAAATCTGCATTTCCAGGCAGATGATCTTGGACCTGGAAAAGTTGCAATGATGTGCTTTAAGATTGGAGGGGAGAATTTCTTTCTTGCGTGGGCTGATGCAAATAACATGCTAAATGGGTTGCGTGAAGAGATTGCAAACCATTTTTCAAAGAATGGCTACAACTTTCTTGAGATATGTACTTCTGATACACATTACAAGGCGCGAACAGCAAAGAACAAGCATGGATATTTTGAGTTTGGCAGCCTCTCAAAGGCACCTGATGTGATATCATGGTTTTCTGATCTTGCCAAAAAGGCAGATCATGCTGCAAGGCCTACATCATACGAGTTACTAAAAAGCGAAACTCAGGTCAAAGTCATGGGGGGAAATCAACTTGAACTTTATTCGAAATCGCTTGACAATGCAATGAGAATCACACAGGCGTTTCTCTTGATAACTACTGGGTTTTTCATCTATACTATGCTCTAGTCCTGCATTGCTTCTAGATTTCCATAAAACTCGTCGCAAAATGAATCTAGCTGGTGGATCGGAATTATTGGTACCTTGTCGATGAACTGGACACTATGTTGATACAGCGTTACAATTGCAGGGATTGCTCCTCTGAGCTTGTGTTTTAAGATAAACTGCTTGGTCCTGATAATCTGTTTTTTCACTGCCTCCGAAAGTGCTGACTGGGTCATGTTGTTCCAGTGTTTGCAATCAATCAGTATTGCAACCTCTGACTTGATTCCAACCACATCAATCTGTATTCTGGGATTTTTCATGATTACGTTTTTTGTTGTATCAAAGTCCCGCTTTTCAAGAACCTCTGCTGCAAGTGACTCAAAGTCTTGCCACTCTAGCATGCGAGATATCTCATCAATTGGAGCGCCCATGCTTATCGCAATCACGCCTGTCTTTAGCTTGTCAGAGTCTTCGAATTGGATTTGGCCATCTTCAAATCTTCCAATGCCGTTTTGCATCAGATTGTCCAGCATCTCTTTTGCAAGATCTTCGCCTGTCTGGGTTGCCATGCTGAAATCCTTGACAGACAATCCGCCTGGAATTATTCCAGGTATTGCTTTTACCAAAGTTACAAGATTCAACATCTGTAAGTTTTATGTTTCTCAAATAAAATACTTGTCACATTGTCTAAGATTTGAAAATTTTTTTATGATGTCGCGCATTGGACCACGGTTAAATACAGTTCATTGAAAAACATATCATGAAGCTCATGCTAGTCCTGATGCTAGCACTTTTTGTTTTGGGACCCACAATTGCATTTGGGATAAAAGGCACAAACTTTGACCGGGTCCAGTTTGTTCAATACTCTGATGATAATACAGCAGTACAGGAAGTTGAAAACGGACACCTTGACATGTACTATTCCGCAATACCGATTGACAGACTTGATGACCAGTCAAGACAACACCTGCAGATATTCCAGTCTTCTGGGACAAGCTATAGTCTTTTGATAAATCCTGCAGTATCTACAGTACAGTTTAATCCATTTTCAATCCAACAAGTAAGGTTTGCACTAAATTATTTGGTGGACAGGGATCTTATTGTGGATGAAATACTTGGTGGATATGGGGCTACCATGATATCTGCGTACAAGCCATACGACCCTGACTATCTTCTCATACTTGGAGATCTCCAGTCATTTAACTTCAAGCACAATCCGGTACTTGCAGATTCAATGATAACTGATGCGCTGGAAAAAGCAGGAGCAAAAAAGACTGGTGGATTCTGGTACTATGACTCTAAACCGGTAGCAATCTCCATTTTCATAAGAAATGACGATCCCGTGAGAAAATCAATTGGAGAAATTCTGGCATCACAATTGCAGGGCATGGGATTTGCGGTGAAAAAAGACTATGGTGACCTGACCAAGGCATTTTCAACTGTATATGGTTCCAACCCGTCTGATCTGAAATGGAATATCTATACAGAAGGGTGGACAATGGGTGGCTTTGTAAGATATGATTCTGTAATTACTGCACAAATGTATTCTCCATGGTACTCAAACATGCCTGGATTTAATAATCCGTCATACTGGAATTTCCAAGACCCGAAAGTAGACTCTCTGTCAAAGGCAATATTTTTTGGAAACTTTACATCATCTGAACAACGTGCCAGTCTGATAAACCAGGCAGTTAACAGGGGGATAAATGATTCTGTTAGAATATTTCTTGCATGCAAGACTGACCAGTTTGTTGCAAGCAAAAAAATTAGCGGCATCATCAATGATTTTGGTGCAGGGATAACAAGCAGGTTCACACCAATCAATGCAAGGTCGGATTCTGACACACTAACAATTGGTGTGAAAAATATCTATCAGGGTGCATGGAATCCCATATCTGGATTTGCAGACTCGGCTAGTCAGCAAATATGGGGGGCAGTTTCTGATCCTGGGAGTTTCAAGAACCCTTTCACCGGATATACAATTCCGGTACGGTCTGACTGGACTGTTAATACCAAGGGACCTCTTGACAAACTTGATGTGCCATCTGATGCAATACGGTGGGATGTCTCAAAGCAAAAGTGGGTCCATGTGGGACCTGGTGCCAAGGCAACAAGCGAAGTTACATTTCGCCTCAAGTTTGGAAACTGGCATGATAAGACTCCGATGGACATGAATGATGTCTTGTATGGAATTTATTTTCTGTACCAATGGGGCACAGATCAGACAAATGGTACCATGACCTTTGATTCTGAATACTCGCCCAAGGCAAACCAGGCTGCCAAGACACTCATAGGAGTACGAGTAGTTAATGGTAATACAATCGAGGTGTATCAAAATTACTGGCACTTTGATTCAGGCGAGATTGCAGATTCTGCACAAGTTTGGCCTGCAATGCCATGGGAAATGATCTACTCTATGGAAAAGGCAGTGACTGATGGAAAACTTGCGTTTTCACGATCAGATGCTGTGAGCAAAAACATTGACTTGATGTCATTGATAATCCCAAACGATGCCAAGATAATAAAGGCAAACCTTGATGAATTTGCAAAGGAAAACTCTATCCCGCCAGCACTTGCCTTTGTAAATGATTCAAAATATTTCAAGTCTAGGTATGATGCTTCATCATCATGGATTGCAGAGCACGGCCATGCTGTGATAAGTAACGGTCCATACTATCTTGACAACTATGCCCCTGATGCAAGAACGATCACAATAAAGGCATTTGATGATCCGACATATCCATTTGCCGCAGGATACTGGAAAAAGTTTGAACAGGTAAACATGCCGCAGATACTTGGCATAAGTGTGCCAACAAGTGTATCTGTTGGGTCTACACTTGTGATCCCTATATCTGTCACGCCAAATGCCACCGTATACTATTACTTTACAAATCCTCATGGAAAGGTAATTGATGAAGGAAACATGATGTCACAGAACGGCACTGCAAAGATAACACTATTGCCTGAAAAGACTGCAACTCTTGAGCTAGGCTCAAATGACCTGCAAGTATTTGTTGTCTCAGACGAGGCGTACAAGCCAGACATGTATCATACTAGCTTTCTTGTAACAAAAGGCGTGACTTTGCTTGCTGTGGATAATTCCATAACCAGTACTGTGCAGCCTACAGGAGATAACAGGTATCTCTTTTTTGGAATAATATCAGTAGGAGTTGCAGTTGCAGTGTCATTTTATGTTGTAAAAAAGAGGCGTGCATCCTAGTTTGGGATTTAAAAAATTCCTTGTCAAACGCGCGATCACCATGTTTGGTGTATTGATGGCTACACTTCTTCTTACGATACTTCTTGTTGGCTCTAACATGGATTCAATATCAAAGCAAAGTGCAGCACTAGATGTACGGCAACAGGTGACAAACAACAAGAGTCTTCTTTCAAGTTTTAAAACAACCGAACAGCTTGACTTGTATGTTGACAATCAAGTAAAGATGCGAATCACTGCACTTGGACTTGACCAGCCTTGGTACTCGCCACAAAGAATTGGGTTGTCAATGTACAAAATTTTGACACTAGACTTTGGTCATGCCAAGTTTCTTACGAGTGATAGTGGCTCGTCTGATGTCCGGGATATCATACTTGAGAAACTTCCAAGGACAATTCTTCTTTTTACAACGGCTACTGTCATTGTATCAGTTCTCGGAATATTTCTTGGAGCAGTAGCTGCAAGCAAGGTCAATTCAAAAATTGACAAGATAACATCGGGGTTTGCAGTAATATCCAGTAGCTTTCCTGTCTGGTGGATTGGAGTATTGATGATCTTTGTCTTTGCATTTCTCTACCCGATATTTCCTGCACGAGCAACTCCTGATGTTTCTGCGTCAGACCCGGGATACTTGGGATCGCTCTTGTATCACATGGCACTGCCGTTGATAACTCTTGTAATGATTGGGTTCGGTTCTTGGGCATACCTCGTGAGAAATTTCTTGGTGGGTGTACTCCAAGAAGATTTTATCACTGCAAAAAGGGCTGAAGGAATTGATGAAAAACATATTCTGTTCTCTCATGCGTTAAAAAATGCTGCTCCGCCCATTGTTACAATACTTGCACTTAGCTTGTCAGGCTCACTTGGTGGTGCAATAATAACGGAAGCAGTTTTTGACTGGCCTGGGATGGGCAGGCTGTACTTTGAGGCGATAAGCGTTCTTGACTTGCCAGTGATAATTGGGGCAACCTATGTACTGACTGTATTCTTTCTTGTCAGTGTCTTTGTAGCGGATGTCTTGTATGGATACTTTGATCCAAGGGTGCGAAGGCAATGAGCTTTTCAGCCAGAGCTGTGTGGAAAGAGTTTTCACACAGCAAAATTGGGATGACCGGTGTTGCAATACTTTTAATTCTTTTTACCATGTCAATTGTTGCATTTGTAACTATACCTCTTGACAGCTTCAAGACATGGAACGATCCGGCAAGCTGGTTACTATATCCAAAATCTGCCCAGCCTGCGTGGGTCAACTATTTCCAGTCTGAAAAAATTCCAGAGCACTTGATACTGTCACCTGTCCAGTCATCACAACAACTCGGTTCTGTTAATGTGCTGACTGACTCATTTGCGGTAAACTATCAGTATGATGGGTTTCCAAGTGATTTTATCTACCAGTATGCTGCAAAATACAGCGGCTCACCGCTTTTACAAATAACTGTGACAAGGCCAGATGGGACCGATCTACAACTTGTATCAACATCATTGCCTTTTGCAAGCAATGATTCTGTGTACAGCAGTATGATATTTTCAACACAAAATGTCATACTGAAAAACATTGCAGATAAAAGATCAAACTATGCATTTTCACTTGATGGCCTGTCTTCTGAAAAAATTATTTTTTCAAAACTTGACGAGAACAAAATTCTAAAGGGCCTGTATGTATTCCATGTTCATCTGTATGACGTGTCAACAAAACCAGTTTTGGAAAAATCACGCCTGATTCTTGGAGGACAGGTATATGGAGTCATGGGAACAGATGAGCTAAGAAGAGATCTCTCAATTGGGCTGCTTTGGGGAACGCCTCTTGCATTATTCATAGGTATAACGGTATCAATCGGATCCGTAGTGATTGGCCTGATCTATGGTGTCTATGCTGGCTACAAAGGAAGTGCAACAGATGAGGTTCTGATGCGCTTCAATGATATCATATACGCAATGCCTGCCCTGCCTCTGTTAATTATTCTTGCAGTGACAATTGGCAACAGCATATTTTTGATGGTTGGATTTCTAGTGATATTTGGCTGGGTCGGAATAGCAAAGGTGTCTAGAAGCATGGCAATGCAGATTAAAACACTCCAGTATGTAGAGGCGGCACAACTAATGGGCCAAAAAAATTACAAGATAATCTTCAAGCACATCTTGCCACAACTTCTTCCATATGCATTTGCAAGCATTGCAATTTCTGTACCTGGTGCAATCACTACTGAAGCCGGCCTGAGTTTTCTGGGGCTGGGAGATCCGACCTTCCCAACATGGGGCCAGATACTCCATGATGCAAGCTCATACAGTGCAGCAGCCCGTGGAATGTGGTGGTGGATCATGCCTCCTGGTATAATGATTGCAGTGACAGGTCTTGCGTTTGTGTTTATGGGTCACGCAATGGATGGTATCGTAAATCCTAAGCTTCGACAGCGTTGAATTGGCGAATTATCTTGATGGTATCATCTGATAATTTGATTGTGTAGGCTGCTGCATTTGGATCAATTGACTGGGCAAGTGTCTCTGCAAACTGGGTCTTGTCCTTGCCTCTCTGGTACATTCCACCAGATTCTTTTATGCATAGTGGAAACTTTTGCATCTTTAGTCCACTCTGAAACAAATGTGCAATGAATTTTTTATAATTTTCAGGCAGGTACCAATCTGCTTTTTTTTCCTCGCATGTCATTATCCATGTATCGATTGTATTTTGGAATAATGCCCTACTCCTTAATTCTTCGAGGGTCATTTTTTATTTCTAGAAATCTGCTCGCTTCATCTTGGAGCCGCATCGTGGACACATTCCGCCCTTGTATCTGTTGTTGCATGCAAGGCAGATGTATTTTACTCCCTGATTCTGTCCAAAAAATCCTCCGCCACCGACGCCTGCGTCTGAACCCATTCCACCCATGCGCTTGATCGACCTGTTTCTTAGAATTAGCGGGAAAATTATGAATACAGCAAGTGCTATTGCCACTCCCGAGAACGGAGGCCAGTTCAAGTACGATGCAAGCAACTGGATACCGATGCTAAAAGCCAAAGATCCGAAAAGGAATACGAGATATGTCTTGTAATTTATCAACACTAGTGGTTACATCAAAAAGCTTATAAATTTTTGTTAGGATTAATCCGAACTTATAGTTGTTTCAAGCAGGTTGCCATCACGATCATAGGCAAAAATGTCACCGTCTTCATACGGTGATTGTATGATAATTGACACAAAACCAAAAAAGTTGTGCAAATCGGTAACCGATGGCTTGGCAACACCTGATGGATGAGAGTGGACTGTTCCTATGTAACTTGTATCAAATGGAAGAAAAGAATGCGGAAATCCTGCAAATGTGGGACCTGTGTGAAAAAATGGAGGAATAACCAAGCCTTCCACAAGTACTCTGCCCTTTCTTGACTTGCCCCTGAGCACCAATATGCACTCATTTGGGTGATTCATCTTACAATATGACAAAATACTGTCCCTGATCTCTTTTTTTATGGTTATGGTTCTCCTAGGTTTTTCTTTCTTGGAAAAGATCATTATCGTTGTTTTTACATCACGCGCTAATTAATCTTAGACGTGACTTATTTTAGCAAGACTTTGGAGCCTGTCAACCTTGCAACATCTGATTCTATCTCTGAAATATTTTTTGCTAGAGTGTGATTTCCATCATTGATCTCTTCCTCCAGTTTCTGTTTGATTCGTTCCATGTTTGCTATGTCTGTTTTTGCTTTGTACAAGTCATGCTCTTTTGATTCTAGTGATTTGATATCAAAAACTGTAAGATCTTTTTCTAATGCCGACACCTTCTTGGAATATGCCTCTTTTAATGACACGAATTCGTCAAGTTTTGATATTGTCTCTTGGATCTGCTCTGTGGATTTTTCAGAGTCCTTGACAGATATGGAGCCAGAGATTACTGATTTTTCGACTGCTTCTAAAATATGTATTATGGAATCCTTGTTGTGCGGGGAGATTACATCGTATGGATTGGCAAGAAGTTCATCCATCATTTTTCTTACTGGCTTCTCAAATGACGAGATGTAGCTATACCTGCCAAGTGGTCTTGAAATCTTTGAGAATTGGAAATCTATGACATTTTTTATTTCTGACTTTTCAGACGACATGGGATCTATCTTGTTTTTTATTTCAAGAAACTTTGTGTGCTCTTCACTTGATTTCAAATCATGAATTTGTTTTTCAAGACTTGAAATGGTATCCTTGAGGGACTTGACTTCTAACTCTATCTCCGACAGCCTGTAGTTTTTTTGTGCTATTGATGTTCTCTGCTCTGAAATTTTTTGGCTCAGATCTGCTATGATTTTTCCATCTGTCCTGAAATTTTCTGTGGTGTTTATTGATGTCTGTAATTGATTTCTGCTCTTTGCAACCTTTGCAATCTCTTCCTTGAGATTGTCAGCATATTTTTTTGCAAAAATGTGAATTATTCTTGAATTCTGTCCTAATACGTCACCCATTTTTTTCAGCATCTGGCTTATTTCCATATTGAGAAGTACTGCCTGATCATACTTGGTAGCACTTGTCAGAACGGTTGTCGTCTCTTTTTTTATAGTTGACACAATTGCATTTTTGCCCCTCTTTACAATGACTCTTAGACTCTTGTCGACGTCGTCAAGCTTTAGGTCATCTGACTCTAAATGTAAAATCAGACTGAGGATTTTTTTTCGGTGTGCCTCTATCTCCTTCTTGGTTGACTGTGCAATCTCTACTGCCTCTGCCATTTGTGGCAATTCGATCTCATGCAATATACCTGGTATTTCTTCTAGCGATACTTTTCTTTCAGTCTGGACTGGTGCGGTGGGCTGCTGTTCATGTGTTTTTTTCTTGCCAAAGCCGAAAACCATTTTTTTGATCACTTGATATGATATTTTAAGAACATTAAATATTATGCATAACAATGTTCAGTCATCATGAGTGACATACGGCTTGTCATGATAGGCGCAGTTGTGATATTTGCAGGCTTTGTGGTTGCAAGCATAGGAAATGCCGACTATGCCCAATATGCAGTCCAGCAGCAAACCTTTGATGACTGTTATGACTATTCCTCAGGCGTTGCAATGCATGTCAAGTGCTCAGACAAGAGCTACGACCACATGCTGTATCTCCTTTTGTCATTTGCCCTTTTGGGAATAGGGGGGTTTGTCATGTACAAGGGAATACGCGGAAAATGGGATCATGATGTTAAAGACAATGAGATGCTTGGCTCAAAGGACACTTGAAATCTATTTTATTGCTTGGATCTTGACAAGATATTCAACTGCACTTAGAAACTCGTCATCTGAAATCAGTCCCTGCGACTGGAGATTGGCAGTACGCTTTACCCATCTTGGAATTGTTGTAAAGTTGTAACTTGGCATACTGTTTTCTGTACCTTGCGATAACACTGACTTGACTGCATTGAGAAATTCTACACTTGAAATCTTGTCATGTGACCACGTCTGAAGTATATCACTTACAACACTAGGTTTGTTGTTTTTTGAAAAGTTGCCTATTGATATTTCTCATGTGCGGCACATCACTTTTGCTCAAGTGATTTTATGTCAATTACAAACCTGTATCTGACGTCACTGTTGAGAACTCTCTTGTATGCATCATTTACCTTTTGAATCGGAATCAGTTCGATCTCGCTTGCAATGTTATTCTTTGCACAAAAGTCTAGCATCTCCTGTGTCTCTTTTATTCCCCCGATGAGCGAGCCCGAAAGGCTGCGACGTCCGGCAACAAGTGGAAACGCACCAACAGATGTTTGTTTTTCTGGAATCCCGACTACTATCATGGAACCGTCAAGTGCCAAAAGCTCAAGGTATTGGTTCCAATCAAGATCTGCAGATACTGTGTTTATTATCAAGTCAAAACGTCCCTTTAATTTCTCAAATGTTTCAGGATCTGACGTGGCATAAAAATAATAAGCACCAAGTTTTTTTCCATCCTCTTGTTTTTTTAGCGAGTGGCTAAGAACTGTGACCTCTGCACCTAGTGCATGTGCAATCTTTACTCCCATGTGGCCGATTCCACCAAGTCCTATTATCGCAACTTTTTTTCCAGGACCTGCATTCCAGTGCATGAGTGGAGAGTATAGTGTTATTCCAGCGCATAAAAGTGGTGCAGCTTTATCAAGTGGCAAAGAATCTGGGATGCGTAACACATAATTTTCATCTACCACAATTCTATTTGAGTATCCTCCATGGGTTACGGTGCCGTCTTTTTCAGTTCCATTGTATGTTGTAACCATTCCATCAGTACAATATTGTTCCAGGTTTTTCTTGCAGGCGTCACACTTGCGGCATGAATTTACAAAACATCCTACTCCTACCCTGTCACCTATCTTGTATCTTGTTACCTTGGGTCCAGTTTTTGATATAATTCCTGTTATCTCGTGTCCGGGAACCATTGGAAATGTGGAACCGCCCCACTCGTCACCCACTTGGTGAATGTCTGTGTGGCATATCCCACAGTATTGTATCTCTACTAGAACATCATTGTCCCCAACCTCGCGCCTTTCAAACGAGTATGGTACAAGTGCTGCCTTGGCACTCTGTGCTGCATAACCATTGACTTTCATCATTTTTCTCCTAGATGAGTACGATGATGACTTGATTATATTTAATGATTGACAGATGTGTATATCGCTGCTGATTTTTCAAGGTTTTCTTGTTGTGAAAATTTTCTTTAATTGAAAAGGCGTCAAAAGAACTGGATCAAAAATATTGGAGTTGAATCATTTATCCAGCATGTTTTATCTACATCTGTCAATCAAAACATAATACGATTACAATAGACAAGGATGAAAACGGCGTTAATCAGGTCAAGGCATTTGTGACTGATTTTACAGGTGCTATGGGATACTGCCAGTTCCAGATACCGTTTTTCATTGAGGGGGTGCGTGCAGAAACTGCTCAAATGTTAAAGGGTACCGAGCACCACGAGGAGGCAGAAAGAATAGAAAAAGAGACAACCATTCCAATGCAATTGACAAAAACAAGGCTGGAAGACACAAAATCTGATCTAAATTTTATGCGAGAAGATATCCAGACATCTTTTGTACAAGAATTTGATTTCAAAGAAGGACAAGCAAGACTGGTATTATTTGGAAGGGCAGACAAGGTCACTCGTCAAAATGAAACTCTTATAGTCTCTGATGACAAACATGCCTCAAATCCAGAACGCTATGGTGCCATGTCAAAACCCTACATAGGCCAATTGCTACAGGTGCTTACCTATCTTGATTCCATGTACTATCTGGGTGATTCTTTTGGAGGGTGGGCTGGAATTCCACACACGCAGAAAATGTACCAGATCAACATTGTGGATACCAGAACTAGGTCGATTTACAAGACATATGAAGAAATTGTAGATGCAAGTCACACGGAATTGCTTTTCGACTATGCTTCACAATTTACCAAAAAGTGTTTACAATGGGATGATTTGATACATCATAATAGCAAACCAAAATGCAAAGCATGTGGATTTTTTGAAAATTGTTCTAATGCACTAAAGTGAAATATTGCATCACATTTTTAGTGTTGGTTTTATTTAGAAATCAATCTGAGGCTTGACGCTACGCACATCTCAATATTAATAACACGTTCACACTATGTTTGGGATATGCACAAAAAGATTGGAATGACTGCATTTGTACTATATCTTGTGGTTTTTCTAGTTTACAATGTTGATGACTCTGTTGCGTATGCCGATGTGTCAACTACAACTAATGAAACAACCATTTTCATCACCGATTGTAGTACTGTAGGAGCTTGCTTTAGCCCGTGCCAAGTTACACTAGTCAAGGGAGATACAATAACTTGGATAAATTCTGGCAGTTCTATTCACATGATTACAAGTGGTAGCGGTCAGAGCGGACCTGATGGCTGGTTTGCAAGCTCACTTATTGCACCACATGGTGTATTCTCACACAAGTTTGACAGGATAGGTTCCTTTACTTATTTTGATAATCTGCATCCAAATTCGGCAGGAGTTGTAATTGTGGGGCAAACAAAAGATTCCGCACAGGATCATCTTCAACAATCATATTTTTCAGACTGGTGCAGCCGTTAAATTAATTCTAGTAAGGAATACATGTGCAATTTTGAATACAGGTCGTGACTTAGGGCATTCCTTCAGGTGTATGCAATGCATCATGTTTTAATCTCAAGGCCCTGTAAATTATCGGACCGTGGTCTGCCTCTACATCTGTTGTGATGTAAAGTATGTGTTCAGAATCCAAGGGCATCGTAATTCTCTTTAATTTTTCATATTCGACAAGTGCATATTTTCCCTTTCCAATTTTATCTGAGACTTCATTTCTTGACTTCCATGCGTTGATTGCAAGATGTAGTGATTTCTGGCTCTCTTCTGGTGAAAGCAAATTTACCACTCCCTCTCGATGAGCACTGAACAAAACCTGTCCAGTCATGTCAAATATTGTAGCAAAACGAATTTTTGGATCAATTTCCATGATTTTGTCAAATAGTGGCTTGTAATTCGTGCCTGATATGCTTGCTTGTATCCGATAAACTTTTCTGTACTGACTAATTTGGCTTCATAGATAACATTATGGGATTTTTTACAGTTCCTGTTGTTTCGTCATAACATTATTTTGTGTAATGTAATACTGGATCTTACAAATACAGTTAACAATAGGAATGAAATTATGACAAAATGATCTAGATTTAGCGTAAATGGTTTTTTAAAACATGAAAATTTTTAGTCAGGGTGATAAATGACCACTTGGCGCACATATTCACAGATGGTCTTTACCCGTGACTGGTTTAACAGAGATTTGGCATCTTATAAGATTCGCGTATCTTTTCTAAGTTTTAACCAATCTCTGAGATCTGATACAAAAAATACAGTCATTCTCTGCAAGAATGAATCTGTAAATATACTGGTTTGAAATTACTGGAAAAGTCTAAAATGGTCGAATTTATTTTCATGAAATGTTTCTCATAACTTTGCATTTACAATATTTATTTCTGATAAATTCATATGTCTTTTTTATTTTTTATTTGAGATACTAGGTTTACCTAACAAAGAATTGTGACACTTTGGTGGGCCACAAGTCCTGGTTACAAAGGCAATTTTTCACAGGGAAATGTACCGGAAGGTGGATTTCACAGAAATGACACTCATGGGTCTCTGGGAATAGGTTTTGCCATACTCATACAACCAATTGAAATATGTCAGATTGCATTCATTGGATTGTATGCCGTGTTAAGTAAGATGATCTCAAAACAGAAAAAGACAGACAATGAACAGACTCAGGTTCCTGTGAAATAATAAAGAATATTATTTCAGAACCTTATGTTTTTATAAAATATATCATATGATGTAAGGCGGTAGTGAATAACACCTGTTTACTTGAACCACTGGTTCAATATATTTACACCATAAAATAGTTTCAAAGTATGACTTTTTTGTACAACTGTATTTGATATTTCATTACTGCAATCAAAAGAAATCTCGAATTACTACATTCAATTTCATTTCATACACTTCGTCATTTCCAGCATAACCAATTTTACTTGCTCTTTCACGTATCTGATCTGCTTTTAGCCCAAAGTTTCTAATGCAAATCTCAATGTCGCCCAAATCTCTTCCAATTAATCTGCCTATTTTGGTGATTACTATATCTAAAGGATGTAAAGCCCTTAATTCGATGTGTTTTAACGTAGTTTCTATCAGGATGCTTATAGCTAGATAATCAGATGGCAACATCTGACTAAATACTTGACCTTCAGGCCATGCTTCTACTTTAAATCCATGCGGGACAGTTTTTAACGCGGATAGAAAATCATCATAGTATTCCTTAGGCACTGTAAAATCAACATCTATTGTGGATGGTTTTCCATCTAAGAGCGTCATTGCGGTACCCCCGCAGCTACGATGATTATTTTCTTCGTGAATTCATCATCTAAAACCTCTAGGAACTCCAAAAGTGAATTCTTATTTAATGACATTATACAATCTCAACCTCTTCTCTAAATCCTTCAAATCTATCTGAACTTCACCTATGTGCATAAAATGCAGTCTATCTAATATCTTCTTAGCACGTGCAGTGGGTTTGATTTGATCTAGTGCCTTGAGCAATGAATACAATAAATCCGATGTATGATATTTTGTAGATAGGAATATCAAAAGATCATAATTTATCATATCTTGATTTTTTGCAATTATTATTGGAACTGCATCTATTCTCCTTGAATCATTTCCCATCAAAATTGAAATTATGATATATTCTATTCCTATTAATTTCGAAGGCGGTCTTATGTCTGTTCCAATCTCTTTGTATCCCAACATTGCAAGGTTTGATACGAGTTCTTCCTCGGTAATTTTCAAAGGGCGTATTTCATATTCTTCAGTTTTAAAAGGTCGCTCTTTCTTTATTGTATTTCCAATTTCAAGCCAAAACATCTGTGGAAAGAATATTACAATTTTATTGGACATCATTTCTTTTACTGGGTTTATACTGCTTGAACGAAATGTTATGATAAATTCTTCTGGATTCATGATTAATGCATCTATGCTGATGTTGTATTCTTTTTGAAGGGAATCTGTTAGTTCATGAAGTTTGTCACGTTGATGGTATTCCATATCGTTTTGATTGGTTTGATTGGTTTGATTGGAAATCAAAAAAAGAAGCTCTGCACGATTTAGTTTTGCATTTAGTTCTGGACGAATCAAAGATATTGAATTTATGAAAGAATAGTCAATTATTCTACTAGATAATGTGGATATCCATATTTGAAATTCTTTTCTTTTTTGAAGAAAATTACGTTTGCGCTCCAATTCCATTTCTGCTAACATATCCACTAAGAATGGATCATCAAAGTTCAAAGAAATGATGGATGAATTACCCTCTTTTGATATTTGTAATATTCTCTGTTTGGCAAGGGATTGTACATTTTTGTATACATCCCTGTAAAAACCCGTATTGAATCGAGTATGTATTTTGTCAGTGAGATGATTAATGGATAATCCGGTGCCTATCTCGCTTGATAATACCTCTAGAATTCTCAATGTTGTTTTATTCATAGTGTGTATCTATAGTAATAATGGTATAATATTATAGTATTGTTGATATAATATTATACCATTATTTGTATAATATTATAGTCTAGATGCTATAATGATCAGATATCTGAGGTAAATGGATTTCAAAATGTGGCTTCTTTCTAATCTATGAAATGCTCTAAAAACCTATTTGAAAACTAAAGAAAATTAGGCGTTAATTTTATTCAAAGGTATTTTTGATTGCCTCATCGCCGTATTCATTTTTCATCCATTCTATTTTTTCTTGCATGCGCACAATGGATTGCGCCAAGCCCCTCATGAACCTAATTGATACCATCAGGTTTTCTTGCCGTAGCTCCTTTTGTCTTGAAACCGCAAGAACTTTACCATATGGCATATCGCGATTCAAGATCTTACCCTCGTGACGAACCTTGGAAGTTGAACCTGTCTGTAAGCGTTGAGGTGTCCAGCCCCTGTGCAACTTGCATAGGAATACTGCCTTTTGCATCAGGCTTGGCTTGCCCACGGTCAAAAGATTGACCATGTCTTCAAGACTCAGTGACGCCTGCTCATCTTCTCCATTTGTAGTCTTGTATCTTGCGTTATAGTCAAACCTGAAATGCAAAGGCGAATCGTTTTTCTCAATGACTTGATGGCATTGTAGTCTATCTTGATTGTCCTGGCGCGCTTGTTTGCATGCATTGGATCAACAGGTATCTTTTTACAACCCTGATAAAATCCGATTCTGTTTTGAATGGCTGCTGGTAAAGCCTTAACAAGTGTTCCACTCCGTCAAGAGTAACGTTTTCTATGGTTCTCTGGTATGTGTTGTTTCCTACCATGACCTCCTGATTGAACGGAAAAGTCTTGCCGTGCAACCAGGTGTCAAACCTCCATAATAGGTACCCGTAAGCATACCTGGTTCCTGTTCCTTTTACTGCTGTGAGGTTTCTGTATCTGCTTTCTCTGTGCTGATCAATAAAATATGATACAGACTCGGGATTACAAAAATTATCAAATGAGTTGTGTACTCCTGATTCTTCACGTGACAATGGTTTGAGATGCCAACTTTCTTTCCTATCCAAAAAGCATGGTACACTGCTTCCCTGTTTGTTTTGAATGATTTTTTTCCGTGAGTAAATCTGTTTAGATTGCTCTTGATAAACTCATTTGGATTAATCTTCTGTCCTTTTTTCAGAACAGAAAGGCACATCCTGTACTGTTTTCTGATTTCTATTCCGTAATCTTTTACAGGATCAAATTCTTCTATCACTTCAACTAGTGTTTGTACCACAGAGTTCAGAAAGCCAGATGAATAAATAAAATCGGCGTGTTAGTTTACGTAAACCACTGTTCAAGGTTGTGACTTTTTTTCTCTAACGCTTTTTTGAGCCTGTTCAATGAAGTGTCTACACGGTCAAGTGAAAAACTTCTCTCCTTTGTAAGGTAATTTACAGCTCCAGAATAGTCGACATTGCCAAACTTTATCTCAGATATGTCAGCAACCTGTGGATTCAAGAAAATATTACGTATCTGTTTGTAGTCAATCTCTTCGAGTTTCTCCTGAATCTGCGAGATATTTTCAAGAGCACCATTGTCCTTTATCATCTTCAATGCAGTCTTGGGGCCAATCCTCTCAAACCCATCTGGATTAAAGTCAGTGCCAATCAGAATGCCAATATCCACAAGCTGCTCTCGCGTCACACCAAGTGATGAAAGTGTCTTGTCAAGCTGGATAACTTCAGGCTCTATCTCAATCGTAGTATTTCTATTTGGCAGTTTTCGCTTGCCACTGTTTGTAAAGTTTCTGACAAGTTTTTTTGCGCCAAACAACAACGAATCAAAGTCTTGACTTGCAGACGCATATGCCTGTCCAGATATTGTCATCTGTGCGGCAGTTGCCTCTCCCTCTGATGGTGCCTGGATCCATGGTATGCCAAACAAGTCAAGAAATTTTTTTGACTCGTCTACCATGTCGTCACGCAAAACCGATGTCTGCTGGGCAAACTTTTTTGCCTCGACATAATTTCCCTCGCTTATTGCTTTTTCATATTTTACAGTAGCATCTTTTTTTACCTGCTTTCTTCTCTGTATTTCTGCAGACTTTAACGACGGGGGCCTGCCGTCAAAGACATAAACAGGCTTTATTCCAAGCGACAAAAAATTGATGTTCCTGTAAAAAAGCCCACTGATGTGACTTGTTATCTTTCCATTGTAATCAGTTAATGGAAGTCCATCAGGTCCGCGAATTATTGATAGAAACTGGTATATTGCATTGTATGCATCTATTGCAACAATTTTTGATGTAAACGACTCTAGGTTTGTCCTGTCCCTCACACAAAGCTGTTTTAGATCTAGGCCCATCTCTTGATGTTACGTTGTTTTCAAGTATTCTTATTTCTTTTTTAGAAAAGACTTGTCCCAGCCCTTTTCTATAATTTCCTCGTAAATGTTTGATAGTTTTGGTATTGCTTCTCCCTTTTCTGCTGCATTTTTTACCTTTTCTCTGTAATACAGTTCTATTGCCTTTGCAATGCTATCATCAATTGTTATGGAAATTCTAGTCTTTGCCAATGGGTATCACTGTATCATGGTTTAATATCAATGATAAATTATCTATTATCAATTTTTTTCTGTCTGTGGTATGATTATGAACCCTTCTTTTGTTGGAACCATCCTAACATGCGTGTCCTCTGGGAGGCCAATTTGGGCCAAGAGTAATGATATGGTAAGATCATCTGAGACTGCGTGTTTTTTGCCTGCATATTCTATTGAGACTGTCTTTTTTATTATTGTCTCCATTTGTTTAGATAATAAATTATCTACTTTATATCCTTTATTATATACTTGATCTACTGATCAGTTTCATTGCCATGTTATTTATGTACCAAAATCCAACTTTCTAACAAGTGCCAGGTTAGCCAAGCGGAACGGCGACCGCCTCGAGATCAAAAACAAGGTAGCGGTTATGCGCAAGCATGCAGGGGTTCGAATCCCTTACCTGGCGTACCTATTTTTTCTTTAAATAGTTCACGCCTAATTTTTTGAAATTGTTATACACTCAGTCAGGACGTAGAGATAAGAAGACTTGGAAACGTTGTAAAAAACAACGAATCTTCTGTAACTCTTGGCTTCGTACTGTCGCAGTGCTAGCGACCTCATTTTCTGATATGCTCACGAAATCATTCTCAGCAAAAGTTACAACAAAAGTTTCCACAAATACTGTAACAATGGAAATACAATAAAAATAATTCTGAACCGTATGATCAGTCTTATTAGAATCTTTAAAGTACATCACACATGTTAAGAGAATGTGGGAAATAATGAAAGGAGATCTAAAATTAAATAATAAATCAAATGTCACACTATCTATAGATACTGCAATTTTTAATGAAATAAAAAAAGATTCAAAAAATCAAACAATAAGCGTTAACACAAAAATTAATACCATACTGGCAAAACATGTATTATTTTATAAACATCTTGAAGATCAAGAGGGTGCATCCATACCGAGAAAATATTTTGAAGCATTCATAGAATTATTAGATGAAAATAAACACATTGAATTGTTAACCAACGTTTCAGTGGAAACAATGCAAGCCGTTTATGTGCATGACAACATACCTTTCACACTAGACGGTTTAATTAAACATCATTTTGAAAAAGTTGCATTATGGGCGGGAGCATATCGACGATTTCGACACTATGTTGATGAAGAAGGATACACATGTCTTGTGTTTGACCATAAATTAGGAATCAAGTGGTCTAGGATATTAGGAGCAAGCATCTGTAATATGATCAGAGAGATGGCAAACCAGACTTCTACTTTCAAAGCCCTATCAACAGCAGTATTAGTAAAAGTAGATAAAAAATAACTGTAAGACTAATGACATTTTTATCGTGTAAACAGTGTAGATCAGTGGCAGGGTATTAAATATTCAATTTGTTCCCAAGTCACGTAATTGAAAACAATATGTGATACCCGATTAATTATGTAGATAATCTTACATCACGTAAGCACATACTCCTACTTTACGAGGATCTAGAACATGCCAAGATGATAATGTTCAGGTTCATAAAAAACGGGCTAACAAGTGGAGAAGAATGCAGGTATGCAACAGAAGAAGATTCTTGCTCCATAGTTATTGAAATGTTAAATTATGGCATTCCTTTGAAATATTTCCAGAGTAAACAACTAACGTATTTTACAAATTAGTCATAGATCTGGTAGTCGAGATGAGATTTTGCATTGTAGGAGAGATTGGATAATGATTCAGATGAATATCAGAACACCATTTCGAATAGTTTCTAGAATTATTCCAAATGTAGATACCATGGAAAGAATTTCTGCAGAATTGAACATTGAAAGAGATGTTCAAAATCAATTTGACGATCTTGGAGGTTCTATAATGTGCTCATATGATGTTTCAAAGATTGAACCGAGTAAAAAGAAACAGTGGCGCGACGATCTACGTCAAAACCATCATACAGTTATTTACGTACCAAAATCTGGGCACAGCGAAGTTTTTACCATGGACCAACAAGTGTTCTGAAATTTACAGTAAGAAAAATTATGAAAATTAATTTACAATATCATATTAGAAGAGTAGAAAACATCATTTAACGTTTACTCGGATGAGTGTTGTTGAGGCAGTAATTTTATGTTCTGAATCATGATTCAATATTTCTTTAATGATAATAGAGAGAGATTCACCTAAGGCTTTAGACCATTTTATCCCATAACTATGTTCAAAGGCAAGACATAGCCAACCATCATCATCATGATAACTACGGAATTTGTAGTATGTACCAGCCCATAGAGCAATGCGTTCAAAAACGTATGTGATCATATTATCAATACTAAATGAAATTCCCCCTTGTACGAAAATTGATCTGATAGCTTCAAAACCATCTTCATGTATCAACTCCAACAGATCATCATCAGGAATGTATTTCAGTAACCCACTAAAGAACTTGTGCGGAACTAGCATGCCCTCTTGCACCTCAGCAGGTCCATAGAGCAGAACATACTTTGTCAACACAGTATTCAACAACGCATTGACACTTTGTCCTTGATCTTCAGCATATTTTTTTATTTCATTAAAAATTGCAGTATCTATAGATAGTGTGACATTTGATTTATTATTTAATTTTAGATCTCCTTTCATTATTTCCCACATTCTCTTAACATGTGTGATGTACTTTAAAGATTCTAATAAGACTGATCATACGGTTCAGAATTATTTTTATTGTATTTCTGCTTTGAAGACATGTAAACTTCCTCGTTGTAATAACTTTAATGGATCCATTTTGTGTCTGATTCCAGCCACCCCCACTCCTGTATGATCTGACCCATCTTCTGAGGGTTAGGTCAGATATCGCATACGCAGAACAAATTTCCTTTGCATGTTTGCCATTGAGGGTATGCAAAATGACCGCCCTGATTCTGATTTCATCTGTTACTTTTACCATGCATCAGAAGCATGCCGTGGGTGTTTATGCGGACATTAATTGTGATACGCTAAGCGGGCATTATCTCTGATACTCTACACGTAATCACGTATATCTTCGTGCCAGTACGTAGAAAGCCATTCCCAGCATGAAACCAAAGAGCAGATGCATCAAAAGAGATCCTGCCAATAGATTTGACATTATCTCTCTTGCAGTATTGGATATGGTTATTGGATCTGCGTTTGTCATTGTAACATGCAACGACTGTTGCAGGTATGGCTCTATGCCAAGTCTCGATATTGGATTGAACAGTGCAAGAAATGTGATAAAGCCTGCACCAAGGCCAAATGCAAACACCTGACTTTTTTTCCTAAAATCAAATATTTCAGACGCTGACATGATACAGCTAAATACAGCGCCTATCGCAGTTCCAGTTATCAAGTGTGCCATAAGGCCAAGCACAAAGCTGTACTGGGTATTTCCAATGTAGCTTCCAAGTACTGTTCCAAGTACTGAAAGATATGTGCCTGGAGGCAGATGTGTTGCATATTCACCCAAAAATATGGGCACAAGGACAGAAAAAGAGGCAATACAACCTGCTATTGCACCAAGCCTGACTATCTGTCTTCTCTCAGATCCTCTTCGTTGTTTTTCATCTTTTGTTGGAACAGCTATTCTATTTTGTTTGAATAAAAATAACAGTACAAGCCCACCTGCAAGAAATGGCATCGAGTATTGATAAAAAGTTAGCATGGTTTTACTGTCAGTTTTTTCACCCAGAAAGAATGGTAATGGAAGTAAAATGTACAGGGTTATGACTAGTATCACAATAAGCGAGTTGCTTACTCGCCAAGACATGCGAGCAGTTGATGCCATATCGCTGTATTATATACGATTTTATAAAATAAAAAGATGATCCTAGAAGGTGTTGTCAACTTGATGGCTCATATTTCTCTCTGTCAACCATCGGCTCATTTAAATCGCTAGGCACGATCGGGGATCTGAGAAATGAGAAAGATACTAACCATAACATTGGTGGTAATACCGATCCTAGCGGGATTTTCAATCTACTACACACAATCTATAAACACATTTTTTGGAACGACATACGCCTCCAATTATTTACTAATAGGATTGATCATGGTGGAAGCATTTAACGGAATTTTTACATATATAGCGGGAAAGAGAAGCCGTCTAGATGATAGAAGAGAAAAACATAAAGAATTTTTCTATGATATTTTGGATCAACTTGCATCATCTCCTAGTGTTTATTGGGAGACACAAACCATCAACAAATTCTCTTGGTGTGAGCATCATGATCTCTTTGAAAATCTGAAATCACACCTACAACAATACGAACTTGGTAAACTGTATCAACAATGTAGGGCTCATTATGATGTTAAAACGGATGAAATGGAACAAAAAATCAGAGAGTTTAACAATTACATAGATAGAAAACTTGAATCGTTCAAAGACTTACCAGATAGTGATGAATATCTTGGTCAGACCAAACACCATATTATGAAAAAACAATTTGAGAAGTTCATGATGAAAAGCATGTATGATCATCATGTAAATGAGTATATTCCATTATGTAAGATTAAGATTAATGTCACTGAAAATCGTTCTGATCTGTTACCCTCACTGGAAGTGGAAAACAAAGGTAGTATTGCAGTAGGTGATATGTCTACACTTGAAAAATTATTGGATATTCTTTCTCCTTTAACATTTGATCAGAATTTAATGTCAATAGTGAAAGAGCTTGATACAATGGAAAAAAATCTTGATGAATCGTTCAAGAACAGATTCAATGAGAGCAGAAAAGTGTTTCTATTAGATTTATGTGAAGGACAACAAAATCTTAAGGGAAAGTGTGATCGTTGTCCTCCAAGATAATTTACTTTTTTCTTAGGTATTCACTAAGAATAACCCGAATTACTTCGGGGACAGTTTCCAACATTCTCTCTTTTCGTTCCTTCTCCAATGCTCGTTCCATCTCTTCAGGTATTGAAACCATGAATCTCTTCATTGCCATGTACATATTGATACCTATCGATATATTTAATAATATCGCTATGTATAGAATCAATAGATATACATTGAAACATGATAACAACCGTGAAGAAAGAGGAAAGGAAATAGCTAATCATAATCAAGTAAGAAGAATAGACGAACATCACTACAAAGTAAAATCACAATCAAGAAACCTAGAACATGATGTCATATCTACCGAATCTGGACTAATTTGTGATTGCGAAGATCACATTTACCGAAAGATTTGCTGTAAGCATATTCACGCAGTAGAGTTTAGCGTAAAGATAAGAAAAGAAGTCAAGGAAAGAAACAATGTCGTAATAGAACAAATTGATTGTTCAAAGTGTATTGAATGTCAATCTATCAACATAGTCAAGCACGGAATTAGACGAAACAAGTCAGGTGACATTCAGAGATTTTCATGCAAGGACTGTGGCAAGTGGTTTGTATTCAATATTGGATTTGAGGGAATGAGAGTAAATCCTAAAGCAATCACTTCAGCTATGCAACTATACTTTACAGGTGAATCATTAAGGAATGTTCAACAGTTCTTGAAACTGCAAGGAGTAAACGTATCACATCAGACTGTTTACAACTGGATTAAGAAATACACTAAACTAATGAGCGGATATTTGGAGAAAATAACTCCACAAGTAGGCGACACTTGGAGATCAGATGAACTATTCTTGAAAATTTCAGGCAATATGAAATACATGTATGCACTATTAGATGACGAAACTAGATACATAATTGCACAACAAGTAGGAAATACAAAATACAAAGAGAACATTAACGAATTATTCAGAGAGGGTAAAAAAGTAGCAGGAAAGAAGCCTAAAGTCTTGATTACAGACGGAGCTATGAACTTTCAACAAGCTTACATGAAAGAGTTTTGGGCACGACCTTTGGAACAGAGAACCGAGCATATTCGTCACATTCATTTCAAAAATGACATGAACAATAACAAGATGGAACGACTAAACGGAGAAATACGAGATCGTGAAAAGACTATGAGAGGACTAAAGAAAATGGATACACCAATCTTGAAAGGCTATGAGATATTCCACAACTACGTTAGACCGCACATGGGCTTGGATGGGAAAACACCAAGTGAAGCCTGTGGTATCAAAGTAGAAGGTGATAACAAGTGGATTACATTAATTCAAAATGCACAAATGAGCCGAGAGTTTACAAGGAGAACAGTGAGCCAGTAAGTTGACAGAACCCGAAAAACTTATGAAAATTTAGTTAGATCATATGTCATACTTTTTGTTTTGTGTTTTATTTTTCATCATTTGATTTTCTATGCTGTGACTAGACGCTGTTTTGGTTTGCTAAAATAATCTATTATACATGCTTCATGAGTATAACTGTACATATTGCAGTGGTTTTGACAAAACCAGCAAATTCCTTTGCAAAATTTTGGCGACTCTTTTTCTATCATGATACAATACGTCATCCCAATTATTATCTATGATCTTACGTTATTTTTGTCTTCAATCTGGTATCATTATATGTAGTGTACCACAATTAATGTCCATGTTTGTTGACAGAATCTCTGTCCATGTTATAATCATCTTTTGACATGCCTGCTAATGTACTTCTTGTCGTTGTAAATGGATTCTGGAGTCTTACAACCTAACGCTTGACTCTTCCTCCATTGTTTGTATATCATGTCAAACTTTCCAAGCTCTCTTGAAATGTGCAAGTGACCTGAACCTGATCTGAGTTATCAGATCCTTGTAGAGTACCTTGTGATAGTTCTCAATCTTCCCTCTCCCTCGTGGATGATACGGTATGCCATAGACTGACCTGATGCCGCATTTTGTAATCTCGTCCCTGAGAACTCTTTTGATGTGAACTGTCTCCCGTTGTCAAGGTAGAGTTGCCTTGAGATCCTTACCTTTTTTGACCGCGTTACGTAGTGCGTTGACTGCCTCGGTAGCACTCTTGCGCAGATATGCCTTCGATATGATACGGTACCGTGAGCGGTCATCAGTAAACCCTGTCACATACACCTTTCCCGTGCCTGAAATGCGGAACTGAAACGTGTCTCCCTGCCACATGGAATCAACGTGTCGTCTCTGGAATCTTTTTGCTGGTTGTGGTTTTGGCTTGGTTCTCACAAGCATCTGGCGTCTCTTGATGACACGGTGGACCGTCCTCCAGTGACATGGAAGATCGTACTGGTACTTGATCGTCTTGCTCCCTATGATGGATGTTTTTGTTTGAGTCTTACTATCTTCAGCTCAATCTTCTTTGGAATAAAATGCGGATGTTTTGGACCTAGCTTCTTTGATTCTAGTGCTTGAATCCCTCCCTGTTGTACGTGCTGACCCATCTGGTTAGTGTTCTTCTAGATATTCCAAACATTACACATATTTCATTTGCTTGGCGGACATGTTCCACGTAGAGGAGAACTGCTCTAGATTTTGTATTGATTGTAGATTTTACCATGCAATGTTAACGGAACATGCATGGTAAGATGGACACACCGTGGCACGCTTTATGGACATTAATTCATGTACTCTACAAATAAGAATACATCTCCCCACATTATTTAGAATGATTTTTGAATCTTTAACCTTGATTGATAAATCAATAGCCCTTTAGGAATTTATGTTATAGTGGTTTTGTTTTCCTTTGAGAACCATCTAAAACCATTTACAATAGCCAAGAATTTGTTTATTAGATTCGGGTGCGTATGTACCGTACATATGTCCTTTTGTACAGATTGTCAACATACTAGTTTGGAGCATTAGAATAAAAATTAGGGAAGGAAGTTTACATGTCTTCAGAGCAAACAGTATGATATGTATTTAAATTCATAAAATTCGTGCAAGTTCGTGTATCTCAGTGGTGGCATATTAAATATGGTTTATACATAATTCTATTGATCAAAAATTGTCATCACATAGGATCGCTAATATATTAATTACATGCATACAGGATTATTCTAAACCTGCTTACCAAATCAGCTTAATACTTGTAATTTCAGCTAACCATACATTATTTCCTATTACTTCTATTACTTTGGATATAAGAAATGAACAATAATAATGCCCAAGATTCAGATTTTCTTTCCAATATTCCATACGAAGAAGTATGCTTTTCATCATCGGGAAATTACTGCGTTTGTTATGTAGACATGGTAAGTTCTACCAAAGAGGTAGCTTGCATTTATGACACTGCAAAAGTAAGGAAATACTACTCACTATTTTTAAACTCCATGGCGGCAATAGTTAGAAGCTTTGGTGCCAAAATAGTGAAAAATGTGGGGGATTCGTTAATATTTTATTTTCCAGAATCGCAAGATTCCACAAACAAAGATGCATGGAAAGATATCCTTGATTGTTTACTTGCACTGATAGATGCCAGACCAATAGTTAACACTAAACTATATCAAGAAGGTTTACCAGCCATTAACTATAGAATTAGTGCAGATTATGGAAAAGTAGAAGTCGCAAAATCCCTAAGTTCAAAGGAAGATGATCTTTTTGGTGCAACAATGAACATGTGTTCTAAAATTAATTCATTTACACCTACAAACAGCATTACACTTGGTGGTGATTTGTATCAAGTGTTGCGATACTTACACCTTGATAAACAAGAGTACCGCTTGACTGAATTAGGTACATATTCATCCGGTCTCAAATTCCCTTACCCTGTGTACATCTTGAGAGTAGAAAAACCAAATCCTGTAAATCCGTTTAAACGGGAATCAAGACTTTGTACACTACAAAACTCAAAAGTAAATTTGAGTCAAGATCAAAAAAACAAATCTGAAATTAACATTATGTTAGTTGATGATGACTTGGAGACTCTGACTACTTTCAACACAATTTTGAGCGATGAAAATTATGCAGTTGACATGTTTAAAAATGGGGATGAGGCCCTCCGTAGTTTTGTTACAGTCAATCCTTCCCATTATGACTTGGTAATATCAGACGTAAGGATGTCACCTGTCAATGGCCTAGAACTCTACAATAGACTCAGAGAATTATCACTATCCGTCAAAATACTCTTTGTATCTGCACTTGATGGGATCGAAGAGATTGCAAGTGTGTTACCAGGAGTAAAAAAAAGCCAGATATTGAGAAAGCCCATAAGCAAGGAAGATTTTGTCGAGGTAGTAAAAACAACTCTTGGTCAACATGGAAATTGATACTGAATTTAGAATTAACCAAACCGAAGTAACACCGCATGTGATGGAAACTATTGTAAATCCACGCAAGGCACTAAAAGTTGCAATTGATCTTATAGAATCGGCCAAGACAGAAATCCTTGTGATGCTTTCTACTGCCAACGCATTTCGCCGTCAGGAGAAGACAGGATTGTTAGATTTGCTAAAAAAAGTAGCAAAAGAAAAAGATGTATCGATAAGAATTCTTGTTCCCACAGACAATGCGATAAGAGAATTATCTGACAGAATAAATAAAGAACCTGGCAAACTCCATATCCAGTTTATCGAATCTACTCTTCAAAGTAAAATATCAATTCTAATAGTAGATAGAATTTGTTCCTTAATAGCGGAATTAAAGGATGATTCAAAAGAAACATCTTATGAAGCAATGGGTCTTACTACGTACTCTAGTAGCAATCCAATTGTTCTTTCGCATGTCTTCATATTTGAAAGTCTCTGGGCCGAACTAGAACTGCATGAAAACATAAAAGAATCAAACAAAAGGTTGCAGCAATCTAACCTACAACTATCATCGACTGAAAAAAAATACAAAAACCTCTATGAAAAATCTCCTAGTTTGTTACGAAGTATTACAACTGATGGAATCCTGACTGACTGCAATGAAGCATATGCCAAATCACTAGGCTATACAAAAGAAGAAGCTATTGGGATGTCCATATTTGATCATACTGCAGAAAGAAGTATAGAAGATATGAGAAATGACCTGAAAAAATGGAAGAAAACCCAACAAATTTCACGCATAGAAATTTGGATGAAAAGAAAGGATGGAATTATTTTCCCCACGCTATTAACAGGAACAAGTCTATTTGACGAACACGGAATTTTGATTGGAAGAACTGTAGCACTGACAGACTTGACTGAGATACACAAAGCCAGATTGAACCTTCAAGAACGAGAGGCACGCCTAAGAGAACAATTTGAGGAATTGGAAAAATTAAATAAAAAATTGGAAGTGCAGGACAAAATGCAAAAAGAATTCATCAATGTGGCAGCACATGAATTGCGAACTCCAATACAGCCAATCATAGGCTTGGCAGAATCTCTTCGAGACAAAAAAGGAGACATCTCATCACAAACTAACTTGATAGATGTAATCATTAAAAGTGGAAAAAGACTTCAAAGAGTAGCCGAGAATATCTTGGATGTTACTAGAATAGAAAGTAATACACTAAAAATTAACAAAGAACAATTTAACATAAAAGATCTAATCTACGACCTCTTTCAGGACTTTAATTACCACCTACATTCCAATTACAAGGAAAAAGATGTTGAGTTGAAATTTGAAGCAAAAAAAGACATCTTTGTCACTGCAGATAGAGCACGATTAACTCAAATCATAATGAATTTGTTTCACAATGCACTCAAGTTCACGGATAAAGGAGTAATTACCATTTCTGTTGAAAGGATTGATGATAATGTTTTGGTAAAGGTAAAAGATACTGGTACAGGAATAAACAATGATGTATTATCACAACTGTTCACCAAGTTTGCAATAAAATCTGAGACAGGAACAGGTCTAGGATTGTTCATTTCTAAAAACATTGTTGAAGCTCATGGTGGTAACATGTGGACTGAAAACAACATGGGAGGAAAGGGGGCTACTTTTGCGTTTACTATTCCTGCTAACTGGAATGCATGAGAATAGGCAACAAAGTTCATCATAATCAATCATCAAAACCAGTATCATAATACATTGAAAAAGATCAAATCACAGAAATTTACCAGTTTGATACAGCATAAAAAATTAAGAAATTTCTTAAATATAATCAGAAATTAAGCATAAAATAGATATGGTATCATTTTGCCATAAGATCCTACTACAGTTTTCATATTGTGCCAGAACAGAAAAATGTAAATGCAAAGATTATTTTTCCAAGTTTAATATAATGTTGTTAACAGTTAACATTGTCATGGAAATCATTGCCATGTCACAGGCTTACGCAATGGAACCACTTCTTCCATCGTATGAACCAACTCAACATATGTCATCAAATCCCAACTTGTATGTATCTACAGAAAATTCTTTGTTTAAAAATTATTTTGCAGGTCCGCAAGTAATTGAAGTGAGTGTAAATGATCCTGGCATAAACAGATTAGATCAGGCCTACGGTGAACCAATAGTAACTGTCAATGGCAAGAGATTAAGAATGGCTCAAACAACAGATGGAAATTGGTATGCGTACTTTGCTGATAGAAATCAAGCGATTGCTGCTGCTAACACTGCCGTAATTACTGGTAAAGGGCTGAATTTTGGCGGTTTCTGTGCACCAAATAGTTCATTCTCACCAAAATCTGGTCTTGTCTATTCGGATACTGTGGGATTTACGATTGCTAGAGGAGGATTTGGTTCAATCAATGACACCAATAATGGAGGTACAAAAATTAGTCCATCAAATCTTCCTCTATGCACAAACATACAAGGAATGCTCACTGCAAACCAAATGGAACATGTGATAAGACAAAATAAAACTCTTAACATGAATCCAAATGGTTTTGCAGCTAATGCTATTGAGGAAAATATATGGCCCGTAATCCAATTGTATGACTTCTCATCAATTCCAACTCCAGTCACAGTTGATTATCAAAAAGCAGGTGGTGATCAAATAGTCGCCTTGATCTTTGACAAAATTCCGTCTAACATGATTAATGCGTATTCCAATAGGCCCGATTTTCCTCCAGGTGCAGAAATTCAGGGCGACTTGATTGATCCACAACTTAACATTGATCCAACCTCTGAAGACTCTTGGACTTGGGGTATCTCTCCAATTAATAACACGTTGTATTACATGGCATTTGACAGAAATGGCAAGCCAGATGCAGACGGTACACTGGCAATGCAAAATCTTATTGGGAATTTGACTGCTCTTATGTTCAATCATAATGGCGCATTAACAGGATATCTTCCTCAAGGAGTGGTTATTACAGAATCCCAAAGTAATGGAATTCAAACCTTGTTTAAAGACAATAATGGACTTATGCGTACCAATTCAATTAGTGGACTCTCTGGACCTTTTACCACCAGAGAAATTCAACCAAATGTCGGCATCTTTGCTAATTACGATGATGGCGGAATTGCAGATGTGAAGATTGCCGACAATGCACCTAGAGACACATCAGCAATATTTTCTTACAATGATAAATCATATACTGTAATGGTAAAATATCATGATGCAAAGTTAACAATGAACAGACCTCTAGTAGAAACTATATCTGGAACAGTAGGTAATCCCGTTGGAGGATATGTGGTTCTGACAATAGTAAAACCAGATAATACCAAAGTACGAGTAAATGCGGATGTAACTGACAGTGGCAGTTTTAGTACGTCGATAACTCTGGATAATTCTTATCCTTCTGGAAAATATGTTGTGAGCGGAAACTATCAAGACATGGATTTGGGCCAAATCTTTTTTATTGTAAAATAATAGATAAAACATTTAACAAAAATCATTCAAAATCATTCAAACATGAGAGTTAAAGAAATTAGAAAAAATTAAGGAAAAGGAGTTTTGTAGCTACTCCTATAAGATTACTGCCCATTTTGTACTAATTTTTTCTGACAAAACCTTGAATCCAAATCCTCTGGAGCTAGAAAACCCACGGGCCAGCTAAAACTGTTTTCACGGGCCTTGTTTTTGCAGGACCCACTACAACTGTTCTGGCGGTAACCATCGGACCCGTAGATTTTTTTAGTAAATTGACGAATTCAAAAGAGCTCACCACAACTGTTATGGCGGGAACCATTGGAACCATACGCAAAAGATGTTACGAACTTGGGCCTGTCAAGGAGTCAGGTTTTGGCAGATGGAAAAATATGCTATCATAACCTAGATATGTTAAGAAAATATCGTTCTGTTATTAACAATTATTAAAAAGAGCATAAATTTCTAGCACGACGTTAATAACATATGATGCAACATGCCAGAGTGAAGACGATTTGAACCATTCTCATGAGGGTATGCAGGTTGAAAAGAAACTTGGGATTGCATTTGTAATTACAGTCGGAATATTCGTGGTAGAGCTAGTCGGAGGACTGGTGAGCAACAGCCTCGCCCTTCTTTCAGACTCGTTTCACATACTGACAGATTTTCTTGCAATAGGGCTGACTTTCATAGCCTTCAGGGTTGCGCAAAGGCCGCATTCTTCAACAATGAGCTTCGGGTTCCACAGAATAGAGATATTTGCCGCACTTGCAAACGGCGTATCCCTGATTGCAATTACTGGATGGATTTTCTATGAGGCCTACTCACGATTTCTCAGTACACACAAGGTTGACATTACGACAGTCCTGATTTTTGCGGCAATAGGACTCGTAGCAAACGTAGTAACGGCTCTTCTCCTGAAAAAGGAGAGCAAGTCCAACCTGAACGTCAAAGGCTCGTATGCACACGTTCTGGGCGACCTGATATCTACAGTAGCTGTGATTGGTGGTGCAGTGTTGATGATGTTCATACCAAACGCGATAATCGATGTAATAATCAGCATTGGGATTGCAGGATTGATACTGCGATCTGGAATATCTCTGTGCAAGGAGTGCTTCCACATCTTCATGGAGGGGACACCTCATGAGATAAAGGCAGATGATGTTGCAAAAGAAATTCACAAATTTGAGGAGATTACGGAAATACACGATCTTCACATCTGGACTCTGACGTCCAATGTTGTTGCCATGTCAGCTCATATCAAGGTAAAGCATCAACACATGGGCAGAGCAAACTCGATCTTGAAAAAAATTAATGTACTGATGAGGGAAAAATTCGGGATTAATCACTGTACGATACAGATTGAAAACGATGATGATCTGATTAATTTAGATAAATAAATTCCTGTGTTTATTCCAAAAATTATAGCCAGAAAACAATATATCCCATCCTCCTCCAGAGGATATGTATGTCTGGAGCCTGTGAATACGATCCCAAAAAGGCACACGAGTTAGCTGAGGAACCAGATGATAAACGGATAGAAATTCTACGCATAGTTGGAATCGGACTAGTTATGATATTTATCGCATGGCTACAGATCATACAGCCTGATTGGATTGGAAAAATCGTCATTACAATCACGGTGATGATTGGCGGTTATCCGCTCTTCAAAGAATCACTGGGCGCGCTAAGAAATGGTCGTGTAAACATGGAACTTTCCATGGTCATAGCAATAATTGCCTCATTAGCTTTGTTTCAATTTCTTCCTGCAATAGTTGTTACATTCTTTGCAATAATGTCGGAATTTATTGAAGGCTTTATTGTGAAAAAAGGGAGAAAAAACATTGAGAAGCTATACAGTTTAGCCCCAAGAAAAGCGCTTGTCAAAAACGATGACGGCCAAACACAATCACTTGAGATAGAACAGGTAAATGTTGGAAACATAATAATTGTAAGAGAAGGAGACGTAATACCAGTTGACGGTGTAATAATTTCAGGCTCATCCACAATTGATCAGTCTAGCATAACCGGAGAAAGCCTTCCAGTTGAAAAGAAGATCGGAGACCACGTATTTGCGGGAACGATAAATTTGACACAACAGTTGGAAATTCGATGTGAAAAGAAGTCCACAGACACAACCTTTGCAAAAATAATACAGCTTGTAGAGGAAGCTGAGGCATCAAAGGCTCCGATACAAAAATTAAGCGATAAAATGGCTACTCGACTTATCCAGTTTGCAATAGGACTATCTGTTGTAACATATCTTGTAACACAAAACATCGTATCAACACTTTCAGTAATTATTGTGGCAGGTGCATGCGGTCTAGCAGTTGGAACTCCGATAGCATTGCTTGCTACAATAGGCAAAATCTCAAAGCGCGGAATTGTCATCAAAGGGGGCCTTCAGATTGAGAATCTAAGCCGTGCTGGAATAGTGGTCTTTGACAAGACAGGCACGTTAACCCACGGCAAGCCTGTCGTTTCTCAGGTAGTCTCTCTGGATCCCTCCGAGACACCCAAAAAGATACTTGAATATGCAGCCACGATTGAGAAAAACATCAATCATCCCCTTGCAAGAGCAGTGGAGGAGAGAGCAATTCAGGAAGGGATACTGATTTCAAATGAGCGTTCTACTGTTTCCAACATGGTTACAGTAGGAGGGGGAGTAAGAAGGATATTCAATCAACAACAAATCAGCCTTGGTAATCTTGAATTTATAGACAAGGTGATCAATGATGGCGATACAGAACATGCGTCCCAGAGAATGTCAGAATTATTGAAATCAAAAAGAAGTTCGTTTCAATATTTGGTAAATGAATACAAGGATAACGCAGGTCATACTTTACAGATTGTAAGACAGCAAGATGTTAATCTTTTACAGTTTGCACTTACTGCCACGTTTCTTGCAATAGACCGACAACTTGTTGGAGCACTATTTTTTGAGGATTCTCTAAGAGATGATGCAAAAGAAGCAATCAACAAGATCAAAAAAATGAATATCAAAGTTGTAATGTTAACTGGCGACAATGAGAAGATAGCAAAAAGAATTGCAGAAGAAGTTGGCATTGATGAGTATTATGCAGAGTTGCTTCCACAAGACAAGGTCTCAAAGATCGAAGATATTGTAAAAACACATGGCAAAGACAAGATGGTTGTAATGGTTGGAGATGGAGTAAATGATGCACCTGCACTTGCAAAAGCTCATATCGGAATAGCTATGGGTAAGACCGGAACAGATGTTGCCATAGAAACTGCGGATGTGGTCCTGATGTCAGAAGATCTGATGAAGATTCCATACTTGATTAAAAATTCACGACAATCCATTTTTGCAATCAAGCAAAACTACTTTGGAACGTTGAGCGTTGATGGCTTTGGATTTGTACTTGCTTTTACTGGCCACATAAATCCGCTTCTTGCAGCAGCGATCCACGTGTCTTCTGAGCTTGTCTTTATGGTAAACTCGGCACGATTGATTCTTGATAAGCAATTCACAGGTGCAAAGCCTTGATTCTACCTCATGGCATGGATATCCATTTTAAACGTTGGATAAACTATCCGACCAGATAGATCCCACTGTGAGATGAAAAATAAAACATGACACATCACAAACTTCCTGAGGTAGAAAGAAGACTTGCAAGGATAGAGGGACATGTCAAAGGCATAAAAGGAAAATGATTGATGAGGGAAGAGTTAATCCAGAAATTGTGCAGCAAATTACTGCAGTAAGAGCTGCTTTGGACGGTGCGTTGGGAGTAATAGTTGAAGATCTGGTCGAACACAAAGCCTGAAGACCAATGGAAGTGGAAAGAAATCTGCAATAGAACTAAGGAATAAGGTTTCTAAAATTCTATAATCTACAGCATGTTTCAGACCATATTGAATTTTGTGTGATTTTTATTATGCAAAATCGAACAAATTCAAGGTCGATATTTTGAAAAAGAAGTATTTGGCTGCAATTGCAGTAGTAATTGTAGCTATAATAGGCATATATGGTTATTATCATTATTTTGGACCACAAACTGTACTGCAGACAAACTCTGACCCAAGTTGCAGGCAGGGAAATGTTTTGGACGGCGTAGACAGGCAGGCACGATTTAACGTTCTTTCCACTTGTGAAACCATAACAGGAACGGTACATGACATATCAAAGCAGGATGACGGGGATTACCAGTTCAATGTAGATTTAGATTCTCAATACAAACATCTGCTAAATGATGCAAATAACAACCAGGTAAAGGGCATGCTTGTAGTTGAGATAATACCAAAAGATCAGAATTCCTCCAATGTACAAATTCCAAAAGAAGGAGATAAAATTCGTGCTATCGGTGCTTGGGTTACTGATACCCCACATGGCTGGAACGAGATACACCCTGTTTGGAAGATTATAATAACAAAATAGATTCATAGGTATTGATTCCATGTTTGAGCTGATCGTATTTTTCACTTCATTCAAGTACATATTCATAGAGGGTGGGGAACAGGTTCTTGTAGGAATAGGCACTGCAAGCAAGATAGGATTAAGACAGACAGTCAAGATAACTATTCTAGGCCTAATAGTTGGTGTAATACTTTATTTTGTCTTCTTGAAAGTAGCTGGCTTTGTACCTACTGGAATCCTTGAGGTATCTTTGGGAGTGGGATTACTATTTTTTAGCGGTACAATGTTTAAAGAATTTTTTGAAGATGAGGATGAGGAACATCAATCAACAAAATACAAGATAACTTATTTTTACATAGCAATGCTTGAGGCAGTAGAAAATTCAGTGGCACTGGCCACTTTTAGTCTCATTGAGATAACAAGTGCATTGATAGGATTTTTTATTGCAATAGCCTTGCTTGTGGGCTTGGTTTGGCTTGGAGTGGTAAAGAAAGTTCCCCTTAGGATAACAAGACTTGTAGCTGGAATACTTCTTACTAGCACTGCAATACCGTTAATTCTTTATGGCCTTGGTGTCAATACTCCTGATTTTCTAAAATGGTTTATGCCACCAATAGGATAACTGATTATTTACAGTAAAGAAACACAAAAACAGATTTGACAAAATCTAAAAGACTAAAAATTCAAATGATAAGAAAAATTAGGGACAGGTGCACACTACAACCGTTATAGCGGTAACCCGGGCCCGCTACATCTGATTTCACGTCAACCGCGTGTTCTTTATATGGGAACTGAGAGGGTATCAAACTTTTCACACCATTCACTTACCTGGCGCTTTCTAGTCACTCAAACCCTGTTTTAATATCCCAGTCTTTTAATGTAAGCAAGTATTAGTAACCGTAGAGTGGTGTGAGTTGGCACATCTCTGGAATTTATGCCCAGGGAAAGACTGGATTAACTAACCAGCTCTTACAGGAGTATTGACCCTTTCAATTGCTTTTTGTATGATATTTTTAAGATTGTCATGCGTCATACTTTCCACGTTTCTGCCAAGGCTTGCCTCAATCTGACAAGTCAATTCCTTTTTGATGTTGTTGAAAATAGTTTGCTGCAAGCCATAGTCTGTTATTCCTGATTCCTTGACTGTTTGTGCAAAGACTTGTTCAATTACATCCCACGCAATTTCTTCCATGATTATGATCCTCTCTTTATGCTGCATAAACTGATGTCAAATTCATGACAGAATGGACTACGACCATGTTCTGTACTTGATCATGAATAAACTCTTGAAGTTCAGGTTCAGTCATGTTCTCAAGTTTGACAAGTATGTCATACTTGCCATATGTCCTATGAATCTCCTTGACTGTCTTGAGTGTCTGGAGTTTTTCTATCACTAGATCTACTTTTCCAGGCTCACAGATGATAAATGAAAATGATGGACTGGATTTATCATCAAAATATTTTACAGTTTGTTGAATCATGCGTTAATGCCTCTGTTGATGTTATGCCCTCATCGCTAATAAAGCGGCGTAATGTGTCATTTACAGCTACAAAATGGTTCGTGCTGTCCTACTTTGGTTGTGTTTCCTTCCGTGATATTAGGACATATACAAGACAAGTGAATCAAATAAACGAAAATCAGAATCGTTACAAGATGGGAAAACAGATACTAGGAAAAAGATTCTCACCTTTGATTGCTGCACCTAAAATAGAAAAACAGTCAGTCTGAAAAAACAAGTACATGCATCTTTTAGGAAAGTCATTGCTTTTGGCATCTTGTTTTTGGCCCTTGGTGCAATGATTGGAGCCAGAATCATCACTGCAGTTCTAAAATAGAACTCTCTTCTCTTGTTAAAACAAATCATTGTCATTCTATGAAAAAAATTTGACATACCATCATTCTTATTGGTTGGTCGGTATATTGCTGTGATAAAAAATGGTTTTACTTGAATCAAACTTGGGTATGAAATGCAGCCGTTGCGGAAAATGTTCTATGACGTCTGACGATGTAACAGGGGAGAAATTTTGTAGGGGATGCGGCTCTGTCGTACTTGAACGCATTGAAGACTCGAGAGCAGAGTGGCACTCGTCTTCGAAAGATGAGTATGATAATAGGACAAGGACGGGCTCTCCCACTTCGCTTGCTATGCATGATATGGGCCTTGCCACCATAATTGGCCGCCAAAATAAAGACTCGTCTGGAAAACCACTGTCTTCACTAATGAAGAGTACGATAACTCGCCTACGAGTATGGGATAGTAGAAGTCAAATGCATGAATCTGCTAGCAGGAATCTCACAGAGGCGTTTGGTGAACTAAAAAGGTTAGCAGACAAGCTTGCACTTCCAGATGCAGTCATAGAAAAAACCGCATATATTTACAGAAAAGCATTGGAGAAACACCTTGTAAAGGGAAGATCAATTCCAGTACTTCTTGCAGCAGCATTACACATTGCCTGTAGAGATAGTGGGACACCTAGAACATTACGTGAAATTGCAGATCAAAACAATGTGAAAATCAAGTATGCATCAAAATGCTATAGGCTACTTTTACAGGAACTTGATTTACGAATGCCTGTTGTAAATCCCGTGCAATGTATCTCCAGAATCGCAAGCAAGGTGGGTCTGAAAGAAAAAACAAAACGTGGCGCTATTGCAATTCTTGAAAATGCAGTCAATAAAGATATCACATCGGGGAAAAATCCTATGGCGCTTGCTGCTGCCGCATTGTATCTTTCATGTGTAATAAATGGAGACCAAGTATCTCAAAAAGTGATTGCACTTGCAGCAGGAGTGACCGAAGTGACTATACGAAACAGGTACAAAGGGCTGGGAAAAACACTCTACTTGGATTTGAGTGGACCGCATAATCCTGACATTATGCCTGATTATGCAAAAATAACTAACCAAAATCATTGATTTTCATTAAATCATCTAAAACCCTTTTTGCCATTGACTTCTATGAGTCATCACGAAATTATGTTTTGATAAATATTTCCTTAAGCAAGATAAGAGCGTGCAATTATCAGGTATCATGTCAACAACTGGATCATGTAAAAAGTGCAGATATCGAGCAAAACCCAGAAAAGACTATCACGCTGGAATGGTTCATTACTTGTCCACAATGCAGTACTGAATTATCTTAAAGGCCCGATGCGGTGTTTACATCTGCACATGAATCTAAAGGTATCATTAAGTAGCATCGCGTTATACAACTATTGAATCTAAAAATGATCAAGAAATTTTTTAAAACCGGGTGGAACTCAAAAGGTGCAGAATCTAAAGAAGAACGCAAGGCAGAACAGGAAGAAATGAACGAAGAGACTCATGAACTAGAACAAGTCAAACAAGATGAACAAGAAGAGATTCGGGAAACAGAAGATGAAGAATAATTTTGATCTGGTACAATCACTACCTCACTTGAGGTGCTGACATTTTATGGATGGGTACAATTCTTGGAGACAGGACATGTGCTCTGATTGTAAGAGGGTAAATTGTAAACAGGGATGCAACTGTGATTGCCACTGGGATAGAAATAGATAGATTTGAGAATGCCATTTTGTAACTGTGATATCTGGTGGAAAAAATACGAGTCAAGTCTGGCACCCTGCGAACTATCGGATATGATGAACCAGGGCAAATACTGGAAATAGATTTTCAGCATGGTGGGACTTATCGGTATTTTGGAGTGCCAAAACAAATCTATGACAAGCTGATAAAGTCTGAATCATCTTATGGGAAATATCATGACCGGTACATCAAGAACAGGTATAGGCATGAGAAAATTGCATGAATGACTTGGATTCCGGTACGTTGTATGGAACAATATCGCTAGTTGTTGATGGCAAGCAAGTATCGCAGTTTATTGACCATGTATTTGACAGGGGAACGTCTATAATGTCACTTGAAAACATGGGACTGCTAAAATCACTTGTTGATACACAAGGAAGCATTGTTGCCGCTCCTGGGTCTCTATATCCGTTGTTTGTACCAAGTGATGAGGTCACATGTCATGTGTCTCCTCCGACGGAACATGTGTAATTGGGGAATCACCTGTATGTCTTGTTGGCAAATCTACTATAAGCACGAGTGGAAGGTACTCTAGCATCACACTTGATGGGACAAACTATGTAGTATATTATCCGGGTGGAAATGGCACACTGGAAAGATTCCTGATTACATCATTGTAGCCTATTGTTGGGAACTGGAAAATTTCTCTGGAAAAGAATGGCATAGAACAAAAAGATCTAGAAACTGCTGTACATCTGAACATCAAGTATGTTTCTACAAATAAACAACTCTTGGTCTCATTACCATAGTAAGTCTTTTTCTAATCTGTTGTGCTGTGATTGAAAAATGTCCAGTTCAACTTTCAGGTATCTAAAAGTTTTCTGATTGTTTTTAATTCCTGCATTCGCTTTGCATCCATCTTTGGGTAAGACATTTTGAGTTTTTTTAGCGTATCAAGAACAATCTGGGAAATGATAAGATGAGTGTTCTCCTTGTCATCTGCTGGAATGACATACCATGGTGAATTAGGTATGCTTGTAGCAGTTAGACAATCTTCATAAGCCTTTATGTATTGCTTCCAGAATTTTCTTTCCGCCATGTCTGCAGTGCTGAATTTCCAGTTCTTTTTTGGGTCGTCAATACGCTTGAGAAAACGCTTTCGCTGTTCTTCCTTTGAAATGTGGAGAAAAAACTTGATGATTCTGGTCCCGTTCCTGTATAGGTGATTTTCCAGATCTACGATTGAACGATATCGTCCACGCCAAACATCCTTGTTGTTGGATTTGTCAACAACTCCTTCACTATCCAGTATATCTGGGTGTACGCGAACAATCAATACTTCCTCATAATGAGAACGATTGAAGATGCCAATTTTTCCCCGTTCAGGCAGACAACGAATTTCACGCCATAGAAAATCATGTTCAAGCTCATTTGCACTAGGGTGCTTAAAACTAAAGACTTGACAGCCTTGTGGGTTTATGCCTGACATGACATGTTTGATGGAGCTGTCCTTTCCCGCAGCATCCATGGACTGGAAGATCAACAATATGGAATATCTGTTGTATGCATAGAGAAGATTTTGTAACGAGCTTAACTCCTTGATGTGCTCGCAAAGTATCTGTTTGTACTGATCTTTTGATTTGTAAACAGGCTTTACCACTGTAGGCCATTTGTTGAGTCTGACCTTTTCTCCCGGCTTCACACGAAAGTCTTTGGAATTTATTTTCATCTAGTCACATATGTACTGAGAACTTCTTATTCTTGCTGTTTTACATTGGCATGATTATTGCAGATTACGAGTATGGAGAGGATCTCGAGAAATTTGAAGAGCTCGGATATTGAGATGGGAATTGGGGTTATGATTACATATTGACTGATAATGGCGAAACGCACGTAAGATGATCTGTCTTTTGATTATGGATTGACCTTAAAAGAAAATACGATTTTAACAATCCTTTCGACTTTGGCTTTCTTCTAAACATTGCAATGAATTCTTCAAAAAGTTTTACTTTCATAGGCAAGATGATTATCACAAACAATAGTCATATGGTTTCTTTTTATAACCCTGATTGTCATTGAGAAGAAGGAAAAGAGAAGAAAGTGGTTTCACCCCAAATTATTTATGCACATTTGAAAGTAGTCAGGGATCTTCAGGTAAACAAGATACTAAAGAAAGCAACCATCATCGATGTTTCATACACTGTATCCAAAACAGTTGGGGCTATGGTAAATTCAAATTCTTATGATGTATTTTGTATGGATGGCAAGGATGTGCTTGCAGTGAGTGCAAGAGAACTTTTGGGAACAAAAGATGTAGAAAATATGAAAATCAAACCAATTTTACGAAAAATTCAGGCCTTGACTAGGGATGATACGATAGAAAAAGCAGCTGCAATTTTGTCTCATTATAGAATGCGTTCGGTTCCCGTTGTTGAAGGCAATGAGATAGTAGGAGTAGTTGACGTAAAAGACATTGTTGGACTATTACATAAACAGGATTTAAAATGGATACCGGCAAACAATATTCTCACTGCAGATCCAATCACAGTGAAAAATAGTGATTCTCTTGCAACTGCAAGAAAAATAATGTTTACCAAAAAAATAGATCATCTCCCAGTCATCAAAGCCAACAAGGTCTCACATGTCTTAACCTCGATGCATCTGTTACAGGTGATAAAGCCTACCGAAAGGCTAGGAAGCATGTTGAGAGGACTGGACTTGCACAAGGAATACCAGTCCGAGATTGGAAATATGGGCAGTACACGCATTCCGAATCTTGACACCGGTGAATCTCTTAGCACTGTAATAGAATCCATGTTAAAAAATGATGCATCATGCTGTTTACTGACTTTGTGGGATCATGTTCATGGCATAATTACCTACAAAGACATTGTCAATATACTCGAGTCAAAAATTCCTAGTAATGTTCCGCTTTTCATTGTTGGTCTCCCAGAAGATTACGGCAGTGCAGCGATTGTCAAGACAAAATTCGATAAAATAATTAGAAATCTCATCAAAGTATTTCCTGATGTAGAACAGGCAAAGGCATCAATCAAGACTATACATAATCAAGTCAGCAATAGGCCACATTATGAAGTCACAGTCAGAATATTTAGTCCATACCGAACTTTCAACTATGCTGAAATGGGATGGGATCTCTCAAAAGTTTTTGATGTTCTTGGTACTAAAGTAGCCCGAAATTTGGTTCAACATGGTAAGAAGAAACGTTTGAAAACGTCTATTAGAAAAATAAACAAAAAAGACATTTTCTAAGCAACCTGGATCATACATGCATTTTCTTGCATCTTTAGGAGTGGCCAAGATGTCGAAATTGATGAAGAAAAACTTGAAAGATTAATTTAAGATTGAAAAGAACTGGAGTGATTTATTTTCCACCATCCATTCTTCATGGTTCTTGAACTGTATTTTATTACTCTAGTTTCATGTAAAATGTGGATCCTGTTTTTGCATTACTGCATGAACTTTTACTTCATGATATGCATGAATGACATCTGTAGCACTAATCATTCCCTCTAGGTTTCCTCTATGATCTACTACTGGAACACCACTTATCTTGTACTGTGTCATTAACTTGGCTGCTTTTGCAAGATCCTCTTCCGATTCAATTGTAAGAAGCTCATCACCAATCAAGTCACCTACTTGTAATTCTTTGGCAGAAGTTTTCAATGGTAGATATTCTAATGCGGTTTCAGTTCTTGTTCCAAACTTAAAATACTCGCTATTTTTCAAAAATGTATCATAACTGATTACTCCTACTGGCTTGCCATCGTTATCAGTTACAACAAGCCTTGATATCATATTTTTATTCAATGCGCTAAGTGCAAATGGCAGTGAATCCGATTTGCGGCATGTTATCATCTTGGTATTCATGTAATTTTTAACTTTATAGATGCCTCTGAATGATGTTGAGAAACTTTTTACAAGATCCGATTTTGTAACAATTCCTATCAGTTCTCCATCGTTATCTACAACTACAATGGAGCTTATCTGAAATGCGTCCATTCGTATTGCACATTGTACTAAAAGTTCCTCCTGGTCATTGGTGATTGTTATGATATGTCTACTCATTATCTCGTTGAGGGTTATCTTATCCAAAGTTCTTGTTGTTCTATCACTTTCCAAAAACTTGCCAATGTCACGCTCAGTTACTATGCCAACTGGAATATTGACGTCATTTATCACAACAATTCGTTTTATATCATTTTTTTTCATCAGTGATATTGTTTCATGAATACTGTTCTCAGAACCTAATGTTATGACAGGAGTAGTATAAGTAACAAATTTTGTCATTGTATGTTTACCCTAGCACACGAATTTAAGACACCGGCATGATTCTCAGTTATGATTGTAAGAAAATTTTTGGAGATTCCCAATTTATGCAAAATTGGGAATAATCTCTACATCCAGCATGCCATTGTTAAAACAAGTCATAATGGACTTGATCTTGGATTTGTACAAAAAGTACTTTTTTCCATCTTCATTAATTGAGCCTGATATGCCAAGAAGTTTGAGACCATGTAATCTTTGTACTCTCCTGTATGCAGTACTGATTGGTACGCCACATTCCTTGCTGAGATCGATAACTGATTTTGGCATTTCAATGGTTGATTCCAGTATCAGGCGGGAATACTTGTCTGCCATGACTTCTAGCAGAATATCTTTTGTTGTTTGCTCTTGGACAGGTTTGCCCTGGATTAATACTTGCATGATGACCTGACCTCTTTTTCTGATATAACAAGTAGGACTGCATTGCCGTGCAATGCAGACTTTCTGTATGTGCAGAACCACCGATTGCAGATGAAAAGTCCTATTGTAAAGGTAATGCCTACTTTCTCAATGTATTATGGTTACAGGGCATTGTGCATGTTCTGAAACATGTCTTGCAGTGCTTCCAAGGCGTTTTATCACTGATATGCCTGTAAGCCTTCTACTTCCCATCACTATCATGTCTGCCTTTAGTTTTTTTGCCTCCTTTAGGATTGCATTTGAAACATCATCATGTACAATTTTGTATGCAGTCTTGGTACCTTCCTCCCTGCATCTCTCAACAACTTTTCCCAACTCCTTTTCTCCCTGTTGCTTGAGGGTTTTGACTATTTCTTGGTAATTTGTCACGGCTGCCCCTGAAAATACTGAATCATTTATTGGATAATACACTGGGATAACCATTAGAAGCGTCAGATCTGCTGTAAAGTTTCTTGCAATATCTTTTGCTAACGCAAGAGCTTTCTTTGACAAGGGTGAACCATCGTATGGAATTAGGATATTTTTTATTGACATTTGCAAGTTATAAAATATCTCGCCGATATTAACGAATTGGTACATTATCAAATATGATTTTATCTTGTTATCAACAGTGATAATTTTGCCAGTGGTTTTATATCAAATTGGGCAATTTTACCTCATGCTGACTGCACGAGCAATCATGTCAAAAAAAATAATCACTATGGAGTCAACTGCATCTCCAACAGATATCGCAAAGATAATGCACAAAAACAATGTGAGCTGTGTAATTGTGACTCAAAATGAGAAACCCTATGGGATAATAACTGAGAGAAGCTTTTTATCTCAAATTTCAGCACAAGACAAAAAACCATCCGACGTGAAATCTACCGAAATGATGTCTTCACCAATTGTCACTATTTCTGCATCTGCATCTGTAGATGATGTTGTACAGACAATGTTGGAAGGAAAGATTAGACATGTACTTGTGGTAAATAACAACCAGCCATTAGGACTAATCTCTATAACTGATTTCATAAAACATTTTGGCGCAATAACTACTGATTCAGATAATTACAAAAAAGATCTATATGAAAATTTGTTTGAAGAATACGACTACTGGGATGAATGATGATTTTTAATAAAACATAAGCATTTCTGTGGGGAACGGTACACGGATGATTTATTTTTCTAGTTGATCACATACGAATGTCTTGATACTGTCCATCAACGCAGTAATGAGTGACATCACAAGTCTGCATTGCTAATGGAATACTCCAAAAGCAATATTTGATGCTGATAATCGTAAGATTGTTTTTAAGCAATTATGTGATGTATAAAATATGGTAAAAATCAGTAACGAGAAACGACTACCTGTAGCAACACCTAACCCGTGGCTTGAACCTTTTTTCACGCAATGGAATGATCTGCCGTGGTTTAAAACCGGGTTTATGGGAATAGATTCAGCATGGGACAAATTTTCAGAAAATTTTGAACACATGTATGAGATGTTTCCAAATTACATGCGACAGTTTCCAAAGGATATAAGTTGCGATCTTGTAGATCATGGAGACACATATGTTCTCACTGCAGACTTGCCAGGAATACAAGATGAGGATGTAAAGGTAAACGCGACTGGCAGACATGTGGAAATTTCAGCAGAACATAGGGATGTAAGCGAGGAAAAATCAAAAAATTATGTCAAAAATGAAAGATCTTTCCTAAGGTATAGGAGAATTTTGACTGTTCCAGAAAGGATTGCTGAATCTGATATAACAGCAAAAATGAACAACGGAACTTTAACAGTAGAGTTACCCAAAAAATCCAGCATCAAGAAAGAGACCAAAGTACAACCAAAGTAACTTTACTTTTTTATTTCAAAACATTATGCTATGTTAGATGACTTGATATAACCTCGATGAGGTACGGTATTTAAACAACATATTTTTATTAAATCATCCCCCAAGTTAAAGAGCGATGACTGTTAAAAGACAGCCGCATCAAGCAAAACATGAACAGACAAGGAGCATAAGTTATCGACTTCCAGAGTATATTGTAAACGAATTGGAGACAGAAGCAATGCAAAAAGAAGTCTCACAGAATGTTCTAGTAAAACAAATCTTGGAAAAATATGTCAGATGGGACAGATTTGCAGATAAGATAGGCATAATCCCAGTGCCAAAGGAAATTCTCAAGATACTTGGAGATGAAATGAAGGGTGATGAAATAAACAAGATTATTGACATCATGATTCCAATGATAAAAGACTGGGTTATGTTCATGAAAGGAAATTATGATCTGAGGCGGGCAATAGAAGCACTTGAAGATTATATGCGTGCCTCTGGCATGACATCAGATCATAGAATAGAAGGAGGTGTACATCATTTCATAATACAACACAATCTTGGAATCAAATGGTCGCTCTTTACAGAACAGCTATTGAGACAAATATTTTACCAGTTTTTACCAGGGCTTGCAATGCAATGCAAAACAACTTCCAATACTACTATAGCAAGCATAGATCTTGGTTTTGACTTTAACGAACACAAGTACTAGGTTACATCCGTGTATCTATGATACTGTTACTACCCCAATTCGCCATGGATGTATGGAACAAAAATAGTGATACACACCGGGCTTGTCAAACTTGTGGGTAAACGTATCGCCTGTCTTTAAGATAGGACTGTTAAATATTGGAATGATAGTTCCCTGACTGTTTATGCTCTGAACTGTATGATCTATATTATCTTGGTTTTTCCATGTTACAGTTGTACCCTGTAAAACTTCCAAGTTAAGTGGTATGAAGAAACCAGTGCTAGCCTGTACTGAGTTGCCGTTTGGTATGGTTACATTGGCAGTTAGATATGATGTTACATTGTCAATTGGATGACTCTTACTGTTTACCAGGTATTCTAAAATATAATTTTGATCATTATTTTTCAATTCTGCGCTTATCTTCCACAAAGATCCTGCCACTGATGCAAGTAATCTATTGCCGTCTAAAACCATATCATATGTAGTATTATCCCCTGAAATTAGGGGTCCAGATGCATGAAATGAGCCGTCCGTACCATAGGAAAACTTCCACTGGTCTGCGATCATTCTTTCAACTATTGTACGTTGGTCGGTGCTTATTGTTACCAAGCCACGGTCAATTGTAGTATGATTTGAAAGTATGATTCTAACACTTGACTCGTACATTTGTGGCAAGTCTGAATTTAGCAATGCAATTCCTGACCCTCTCATTGTAGTTGAGGATGAATCTGCATATGCTGTACCAAACAATACAGTGGAAACCAAAATTAAAAGTAACATAAAATATTTCATTGTGGGGTTGATAAACACAATTTTATTTTAATTCGCTTATGATTATCAGCACTGATAATCGTTTGTATGCTGCTACGATAAACTATAATTATCAGATGAGATAATCATGTTTTATCTTTAATTAAAAGATTATAGGAGATGATCATATGGTTACAATTCCAAAAGAAGTGCAAAGTATGATGTCTGAACAAAAGTTTATCGTAGTGGGCTCTATTGATCTAAATGGGATGTGTAATCTATCTCCTAGAACCACGTTTTACTTTTCAGAAGATGTGATCTACTGGCTTGATTTTTTCAAACACAAATCTCACTATAATTTCAAAAATGTTCCATGGGTAAGTGTTGCTGTATTTGACAAGGAAGATCTAAAGGGCTATCAGATGAAAGGTAAGGTTAGCTTTGTAACAAATGAAAAAGAAAAATCGAGAATCACTGATGTCATATGTCGTTCTGCAACAGGCAAGACTAGCGCAAAAATATTTGAAAGAATGGCTCATGCGGAACAACCAGAACTAATAATGTTCAGGCCGCATGCGGTATATTCGTTAAACCCGGCAGAAGATTCTGGTACTGCAATAATGATTGATAGAGATTCAGAAACAGTATCTCTATTGGGCGTAAAATAATCGTAATTGATGACTAACAATAGTTACTACATATTGTATTTCTGACACCGCGCAAAAACTGGGGGAAGAATGTATGAAGAAAGAATCTGACTCGGGCTGATTTTTTATCTGATAATGGCGGATAGACGGTTAAATTTTTTGCATTCTGGCTATTATTTCAGTGCAAATTCTACTCATCTCTGAACCCGAGCCGAGACTACATATTCTTGTCAGATCCGTTGCCGTTACAATTCCAACTAGTTTACCATTCTCTACTACGGGTACCTTGTGAATTTGTTTTTGTTTCATCATCTCGGCTAGTTCCCATAGGCTTTCATCAGGATCTATCATAACTAGTGGAGTTGACATTATGTCTTTGACAGAAGTGGATAGAGGTTTTTGAAGAGCAATGATTTTACGAACAAGATCTCTTTCTGTCAGTATCCCCACTGCAGTATTATTTTCAGTTATGATGACACATCCAATGCTTGCATCTTTCATCATCTTTGCCGCATCTGAAACAGTTGATGACGAGTTGATTGAAACTACATTAAATTTCATCACATTTCTAACAAAACTTTCTACCATGTGCCATATGATGTTCATAGATTTAAAAGATCTAAATCTGATTATCAGAGGTGGTAATCGTAGATTCTTCTTAAATTCATTTTATGCCATGTTACCGACATGTCACAAGAAATTGAATCAATGTACGATTATGTACTAGAAAACATCTCGTCAAAACTGCAGAAAATAGATCCAGGACTTGCCATGCGAGTAATGGAGTATGAAAGAAAGTTCAATGATGTAGCGCCTGCTGTAAATTTGCATGTTCATTACAAGGCAGGAACGGACAGTGAAAAAAAATTGGATCAATTAAGGTCAAGATATGGGTACTGCATGGCAAGAGAAGGAAAATCTAGTCTTCTTGTACAGGGAAACATGAATCTGAAGACAATAGAAGCAATATCGAATGATCCTGAGGTTGAAACGGTAACAGGGTCTGCCTCAATAGCATCATACTAGCATCACGTACATCATATGGAGAATTGGAAGAATACGCGATTCCTAATTACAATCATTGAATTTATTTAATTTGATCCTGGCAAACTTGCCAACTCCCTTCATGTCAAAGTATCTTATGGGAATCAAGTATAATAGATAGGTGGGGTGAAAACCGGCAGGGTTGTCTCCATGTGCTTTTATACTCATGTCACAATTCTCAATTACTAGTGCTATTGTATTGGTAATTTGGAATAAATTTTGATAATCGGGTATTTGTTAATATGTACCAATATCTGTAATGGGTCTCATGAAACAAAAAATCAACAAAATTCTAGTTGCCCTTGATGGCTCTGAAAGATCATTTAAGGGATTAAAAGAAGCAATTTATCTGGCAAGACAATGCGGGGCAACAATTACAGGATTATGTGTTACGCCTTTTTACACAGTCAACCTTGGACCATTACTTACATCACTGAAGAATCAGACTTTGAAAGAAGCCAAGCAATTCATGGCTGATGCTAAGAAACTTTGTGCACAAAATGGAATAGTATTCCATGAAAAAATAATCTTTGGAACAGAGTCATGGCAGATTACTGAATATGCTACTTACAAAAAGTTTGATCTGATTGTGATTGCTTCCAGAGGGCGTGGACCTATGAAAAGTACTTTCCTTGGAAGTGTAGCAAATGACGTTGTTCACAAATCCAAAATACCTGTATTGGTTGTCAAGTAGTTTGAATTAATGCGTCAATTCCTCAACTGATATCTCTGATACCCGGGGTGACTTTGATGATATGTTTGTGGAAATCTAATGAAAACATCATTCATTTCCATTCCTATGGATGAGAATGGCAGGTAGACATTAAATGGCACAAGTATATGATAGTCTTGTGAATCCCACCACCAAAAAATCAATCATGATCGTATCTGTACTAGTGACACTATGTGGAATGATCTACTTTGTAACATCATATACTCAATCTCTTGAAGGTGTGGATTCTGCATCTCAGATACAAACAATGTTTTTTGCCACTGTGGGAATTGTTTACATTCCACTTGGAATATGGATGCTAAAGAACAGGTTACACAGCAGAGCCCCATATGTAATCTCAATTCTCATTTCTGTTTTCCTGATAATTCTATACATTGCATCAAGAAACATCAGTCTACCAATAGTTGGAATACAGACAGATATAGGCATGATTGATCTAGCTACAAAAACGATACAGGTTGGCATAATTGCAATATCTGCTATCCTTTTACGCAATCTAAAAAAAGAGCAAATCATACCGGGTTCCCAGCAACATATTGCATAACAACACAATTACTTGACAAAATATTCAAGATTGGTATGTCCTAGACTTGCATAACTGCAAATATGGGACATGTTTGATAGAAATAGCAGCCTATGAAAATCAAATCGTTTTTCAAATTTCTAGGTCCCGGATTAATAACAGGAGCATCCGATGATGACCCATCTGGAATAGCAACTTATTCTCAGGCAGGCGCACAATTTGGCTTTGGAACTCTATGGCTAGCACTATTTCAGCTGCCAATGATGATAGTGATTCAAGAGATATGTGCGCGTATAGGACTTGTTACAGGAAATGGACTTGCAGGCGTCCTGCGAAACCGATATTCAAAAAAAATAGGCTACCCAATTATAGGTCTGCTCTTAATTGCAAATACTATCAACATAGGAGCAGACATTGGAGCGATGGCGGCATCTGTTAAACTTGTTTTGCCACAATCGCCAATAGTTGTTGTCACTATTCTATTTACGGCACTAATTGTTTGCACAGAAGTTTTCATCACATACAAGAAATATGTGACCATACTCAAGTATCTGACTCTAAGCTTACTTGCATATGTGATTACGGCATTCATTGTTGGAGGAAATTTAGTGGCAATGTTGACTGCGAGTGTAATACCGCATATTGAATTTACGCCAACCTTTGCAATGTTGTTTGTTGCAATTTTTGGTACTACTATCTCACCATATCTGTTTTTTTGGCAGTCCTCTGAAGAAGCTGAAGAAGATGTTGCAAAAAACAAGATAAAAGAAATGGGTCAAGACAAGCCAAGGATTAGAAAAAGAGAGATAAACATAATGAGGAAAGATGTTGCAATCGGGATGATATTTTCACAAGCAATAATGTGGTTTATCATAACAACTACAGCTGGAACGCTCTATGCTCATGGAATAACTAACATATCTACCGCAGATGAAGCTGCAAAGGCACTAGAACCACTCGTGAAAACATTTCCAAATTCGGGAGAATGGGCAAAAACAATATTTGCACTTGGCATAATTGGTACAGGGTTGTTAGCAATACCTGTGCTTGCAGGCTCATCGGCATACGCATTATCAGAAGAACTTGGATGGAAGCAAGGCCTGAATAAAAAATTCAGACAGGCAAAAGGGTTTTACTTGATAATAACTGCATCCACCGTAATAGGGCTATGGATAAATTTTCTTGGTATTGATCCAATTATGGCCCTCATATATGCAGCAGTAATTAATGGAATTATTGCAATTCCACTTCTCATAACAATCATGAAAATTGGAAATGATAATACAATCCTACAGGGCAGAACCAACAGCAAGATATCTAACATTGTAGGCTGGATTACGGTCCTAGTCATGGGATTGGCTGTTACAATGCTATTTTTGTTGTGGATGAGATAAAATTCGCCTTAAATGATCGGTAGTTTTTAGTATTCCTTTTTGGTAGGATCTGGGCATGAACACTACAAAAACTGTGAAATTCGACCAAATTTGCAAGTCTATGCTGAATATTGATAGGAATGTACGCTCTGTTGCAATAATGGACAGAAATGGAAGGTTGATTCACAGTGAAACCCATCGTGGATTTACACAACCAAGCTTTGACAAGTGGAATAATGTCCATTACATGGAATGCACATTTGACATTTCATTGGGTGCAAAATTTGATGATCTTTATGGGCCAATTAGATATCATCACTCAGGCCATGATGATTTTATGATGTTTAGTTTTCCATACCACAAAAACATCATCATTGTTACAAGCACAAAGAAAGTCAGTCCAATTGCATTTGCAACAAAAATATCTAAATTCATCAACGGCGTTACTGTATGACATGCAAAAATAATCTTTTACAAGTTTTTTATTTCATTTACACGATCTTCAAATGTCTATTCGTATTTCTATATGCGTACATCAGTGAAATCCAGTTTACCGTCTATTGTTTTATCTTTTTTTCTTTTTCGTAACATTTTTCGGCCTCTTTTTTTCGTCCCATCTTCATCAATACGCCTCCCTTGTTATGCCACGCAACTATAAACTCTGGATGGGATTTTGTCGCCCTCTCAAAACAATCAAATGCCATCTCATATCTTCCTAACATGAAAAAGCAGACGCCCTTAAAGTTCCACGCAGGTCCATGTGTAGGGTCAAGTACCGTTGCCTCATCAAAAGATTCTAGTGCTTCTTCATATCTTTTGAGATCTGACAGGCATATCCCTTGAAGATTCCATGCGTCTACTGATTCAGGATTGATCTGCAAAACTTTACCATAGCAATAAAGCGCATCCTCATGTCTTTTCAAATGATCTAATGCATCACCTTTTTTGAGCCATGCATTTGCGTACCGAGGCAATTGTTTCAATGCTTTATCATAGAACACAATGGCCTCCTCGTATTGGTGTTTTGCAGCCAGTGTCTGGGCCTGATTGTATGATAATACTGCATCCTCTGGGTAAATGTCATCAAATTTTTGTATAATTTTGTCATGTTTTTTATTTTGCATTCGTAAAGTTTGATACGCTTCTGAAATACGACTAAATATTATCTCACTGCCCTCCGTGGAATTCTTGTCGGGATGATATCGTAATACCATCTCTCGGTATGCCTGCTTTATCTCTGGTATTGACGCACCTTGTTTGAGACCAAGTATTTCATGACATTGGAAAATATCCACTATACCACATATGTTAAATGGACAAATAAAGAGTCTTTCTTGGAAAAAATTCTACCTGACATGATGCAAAAAAATAACAGATTCAAGCGGTTGTTCTAGAGGGTTTTAACCCTGGGAACATTTACCGCCGATAGAGAATCTGCAATATTGCATATGGCACATACATTGAAAAGAACATGTTTGTTCATTTTGAAATTAATATGGTATCAACGATGACCTGTTTTTAATATTTGGATAGAAAATTAGCTAGTTTTTTAAATACAAGTCCCGGACTATATCTATTGATACCGCATTGTCCAGATTGTGATGACATATTAGTAGAGTTTGATGTGGGCTCTGGCATATTTCACTGCCCTAATCATAATTGTAAATTCATATATTTTGATAAAAATACTGGCAAGAAATACCGAAAAAATGAAAAATAAAACAACTATGCCCGAAACTGGAAGAATCGATATTTTTAAGAATATAATTTCTTGTATGGAAGATCGGATCATGTTTGTAGACTCTGATTCAAGCAAAATCTAAAAGGAATAAATGTACCGTACTCATGTGGAATCTGCAACTATTAGGGTGTATGTTGTGCAGCTTACCAATATTTTATTAACCAAAAGCGTATCAATATCTATACAGAAAAAGATGATTCCGCCACATATCTCAGACCTCAAATATAGGACATTCTATGAAATGACTCCAGATCTTGTGTGCACACTGGATGAAAATGGAATAATCCTTGATGCCAACAAGCGCATGTTGGAACACTTTGGGTATTCAAAAAGTGAAGTTGTCGGAAAATTATGTTTTGATTTTGTTATGCCTGAATACAAAAAAATGGTGTTGGATGGGTTCAACGAGATGCGAGAAAAAGGAATAGGTCCACTAATTGAAATCCAACTGGTCAAAAAGAACAATACCACGTTTTTTGGTTTGTGCAATGGGGCAAAAATATGGGATGACATTGAAACTTCAAACATCTATCTCATTACTATACAGGATGTATCACTGATACATGACTATGTGGAAAAAACAAAACATGCAGAAAAGGAATTGGAAAAAAAATACAATGAGCTCAAGAAAGCATATGACGCCATAATGATGGTAGAAAATAAATATCAAAATCTTTATGAACATTCTCCTGATCTTTTGCGTACCATTGATCTTAATGGGGTGATTATCAACTGTAACAAATCATATGCACAAAATCTAGGATATGAAAAAAATGAGATTATGGGAAGTTCCATACTCAAGCATACTGCTGATAGAAGCTACGGTGATCTAAAAAAAGGAATAACAGAATGGAGGCTGTCTGGAATGATATCTAACAGAGAAATCTGGCTCAAAAGAAAAAATGGGAGTTCATTTCCTACCCTGTTCTCCGGAAACAACCTATATGATGAAAATGGTCATCTCATTGGAAGAACAGTAGCATTTAGAGACATATCTGATATTTATGCAGCAAGAACTAGAATAGAGCAGGATCAGAAAAAGATTAATGAACAATACGATGATCTAAAAAAAATAAACTTTTTACTTGCGGAATCTGAAACAAGATTTCGAAGCCTCTATGATACATCACCTGACTTGATGCGTACCATAGACAGTGATGGTAATATCACTGACTGCAATGATGCATATGCTATCAATCTGGGATACGAAAAACAAGAAGTCATCGGGATGTCTATCTTTGATCATACTGCAGAGAAAAACATGGACAATATGAGGCAAATCTTTGGCGAGTGGAAATCTGGACAAGGCATCATAAACAAAGAGATATGGATGAAAAGGAAAGATGGTACCATCTTTCCAACCTTATTGAGCGCAACCACGTTCTATGAAGGTGATAACCAAATGAGAAGCAATACGATAATCAAGGATATAACAGAACTTTACAATGCAAGAAAAAAAATAGAGGAAAACGAGGCACATATACGGGCGCAATATGAACAACTGCGCATAACTGACAAATCAAAGGAAGAGTTTTTGACTATGATAACCCACGAATTGAAGACTCCTCTTGTACCAATACAAGGATATGTTGACATTTTACTAACAGATGCATTTGGCAAGATAACTGAGGCACAAAGACAAAGACTTGAAATTATAAAACTAAATGCACACACTTTGTCAAAACTAATGACTGATCTTTTGGATGTGCAAAAGATTGAGATTGGTCAGTTAAGAATATCAAAAGAGCGACACAATCTTGTCGATGTCATGCATGGCATAATTGAAAATATGAGGCCCACCATGAAAAAATATGGCATCGATATGTTAACACAATTACAACCTGATCTTTTTTGTTTCTGTGATTCGCTGAGACTTGAACAAGTCATAAACAACCTGCTGAATAATGCAATTGATTTCTGTCCAAAAGAAAACGGGGTAATTATTATAAAGTTATATGCAGATGGAAAAAATGCAAAAATAATTGTCAAAGATAATGGAATTGGAATATCTAAAAATAAACTAGATCAAATCTTTGTCAAGTTTTATCAAATAGATACATCTGTAACAAGGGAGCATGGCGGATCTGGACTAGGTCTTGTTGTATGCAAGGGAATAATTGAGGCACATGGTGGAAAAATATGGGCAGAGTCTGAAGGACCGGGCAAGGGATCTGAGATCCACATGTTGTTGCCTCTTGACTAGATCAATTATACGTTGATAGAAAGAATTGATTACACCATTAAAATAAAAAACTTGTGAGATGAATGGTCTAATTTCAGTGATTTGATAATGCCAACATCGCAGATTCTGATATTTGTTATAATTATCGTTATAGTATTTGTCTTCAGATTTCGAAAGATATACTCAGGAGGACCTGTCAACAAAAACAGGATAATCTTTTCAATGATATCTTATTTTGTTATCAGCATACTAACCGTATCTAGCTCATTTCAAGTAGGCGTATCCATTTGGTATGTCTTTGCCTATGCTGGCGTCTTGATAGGTTCGACATATTTCTCATACAGGCATGTTGATAAAACTGTGATGGTCTGGAAGGCAGATGATGGTAAGATTCATGCAAAGGGCGGAAATATTCCATATGTTATTTGGCTAGTGGGGTTGGTATCAAGATTTGTCTTGGGATATGTCTTCCTAGGTCCTGACTATCTCATCACTACATATGGTACTCAAAAAAATCTGAGTTCATTTGCTGTTGAAATAACACTGGTTGTAGATTTGATAATGATGTTAGGTGTAGGCGCACTCACTGGACGAAATCTCAAATTGATATCTAAATTGAAGAATTTTCGGCAACAAGTTTAGCCTGTAATGAAAAAAGAGATCACCAATCCGCATCACGGTTTGACTTCATCATCTTTTGGTCTGGGATATCAAATTAAGTATTGCATTGTATCGACATTCTTGGTTGACGTGCACATGTCTTACAAGAAAAAATCTTTATGGCTAGTAATGTATACAAGTAAGATGTAGTAACAAATTATTAAAAACAATGAATACCTCCATCACGATTCCAATTTTTCAAAACAAGCAGTATGAATCTATGTTCTAGAAAAGACAATAGAATTTTCAAGCAAATGTCTTGACAAATGACATAAACAAATAATATGTATTGACATGCGAGGTAGCTAGTATATGGCAGATGCATCTCTTAGAACACACAGGTTACATGATCTCAGCCATTTTGGATTAAGAATTGTAGTAGGCGTTATGTTCATAGTTCACAGTATTGGCAAATTTGATAATGGTGCTACAGGATTTTTCTCAAGTATTGGTCTTCCTCCAGAAATGGCATTATTGATTGGATTGTTGGAGTTGATTGGAGGTATTTTACTTATCGTAGGGGTACTGACTAGAATTGCAGGCAGTCTTCTTGCAATAGAGATGTTTGTAATCATGGTATATCTCAAAAAATTACAATCATTTTCTGGAAAAAACGGACTTGAGCTTGAACTGCTCGTATTTGTGATTCTTCTCACCGTGATTGTATTGGGACCTGGAAGAATTTCAATATCGCATATAGTAAAAAAGATTCCAAGATTCGTACAATAACTGTCTGAAACCCACAAATGCTATTTTTACAATACTTGTTCTGGATTGTCAATTTTAAAAAAATAAAGTAGGAGATTTCTGCTTTTTTTGGGAAAGTCTATCTCCTACTTGTTTCCGAAAATATTTTTTGCAACTTTGATTCAAGCTCTTTTTTGGCCTCTGATTGTACCAGCATTGACTGCCAAACTTTGGAAGCTGTTTCAATCATTGCATCTGTAGCCTTGTCAAGTGAAGGACCAAATGAGGAGTCGATTCTCTTTTTTAGTCGTTCTACATGTGCTTGATACAATGCATCATGAAACGCTTTATGCAGTAATTCTGTTGATTGTTTTACAGGATCAGCTGTTCCACAACCACAGTCGCCGCATTCCATTTCTGACGTACATGAGCATGTTGCATCTTCTGTATCACCGGTTTCTGATTTGCATTCCATATTACTTTCTTATAGTAACTATAGAATAGTAAGTATATAAATTGGAAAGTGATGAAATAGAAAGTAAGTGAGATTTTAGTAAGTTGATGCCTCGAGAACTCAAAGACATGTCAGATCAGATGAAGTGCTGTCCTGTAGACAACACATTCAGACTTGTTGGGAAAAAATTCACCATTCATCTACTGCGTAACATGTTGATTTTGAATCAAACAAGATTTAATCAATTTCTAGAATCGGTAGAGGGCATAAATCCAAAAACACTCTCTGTGAGATTACGTGAGATGGAAAAAAATGGTCTTATAAAAAGACAAGTATATGCTCAAACTCCAATCAAGATCGAATACACCGTTACGGAAAAAGGAAAAGAACTAAAATCAATCATAATGCAGATGGCATCTTTTTCGATGAGACATTGCAGCTCAGATATATTCAAAGATGGAAAACCCAGGACATTGGAACAGGTGTTTGGCAAATCCAAAAAGGCTGACTAATAATGCAATGATGATTTGTCATGTTATGGTGCATATCTAGTTACTGTGCATATCTAGGAAAATCTTTTCCGTTTTTCTTCGATTCTTTTTTCTGCCTCTAGTCTTTCAAGGCTATATGATTTCATGTCTACAAATTTGATTATGTTGGACAGATTTGGATGTGTTTTTTTTATTGCATTAAACATTTCCTGTGCAGCTTTTCTATAGTCTTGGTGTCCCTGTGGGACAGTTCGTAACTCAATTAGGTGTGTGGCTTCACGCAGATTTAGTTTCATAAAGTATGGATAATTATACGCAAAGTTTACAACATACTGTGACTGCTCTGGCATTTTTGTTCTCATGATATCACAAACCTCTTTTGCCTTGTACATGCAATCATCAAAATCTTTTTCTATCCCCAGATGTTTTATTTCATCTGGCATAAAATATCCTCGATTTGCTGAAAGAAACTGTCGCTCTAATGTGAGCACCCGGTGTCTATGAAAATCTCGGAACATTCCAAAGTTTGTAAGAAAATCAAATGTATATTCTGTCATTTCAAATGCACGCGGTGGTCGCTGCCTCCTATTTTGCCTTAGATCTGCAAATGTCTTGATTATTTTTTTCCTCTCTGACGATTTTATTTTTTTTACTTGAGAACTTATGTCTCTATATGATGCACCGTCTGACTGCTCATATAATATGGCAGAAATTATTTTTTCTTCTGCCTTTTTTTCTTGTTCATAGTCGACCAAGTCTGCAAGATGATTTGAGCCCTTCTTTGTCTTGAGATATTTCTTTCCAAGTGCCGAAGATTTTATCTTGATGTCGTTTAGATATTTCTGCAATGTTTTTCCATGTGTGTCGTCTGCTCGCCTTACAAATGATCTAATTGTGGTGTTCAGCTCTCTCTGGATCTTGCCTGCCAGAATATTTTCTTCCTTGAGATTTGATGAGTAAAGTATTGTAAGCAAATATTCAAACGCTCTGCCGTTGCCTGTGATTCCAACATTGGTCATGGTTGATGCAGGCAGTATTCCCCTGAGAATGTCTAGTGCCTTTGCCCGAATTGTTGCATTGTAGATTCTGGTTGCAGACTTTGTCTCGTCATCACTTGTAAGTTTGGAATATGATACATCAATCCCGCTAGAGTTTCTGAATTTTTGTTTCTCTATCGGCTCTTGCTCCTTCATAAAATCAATTGTAGACTGAATATTTTTGGAATACACCTCAAAATCCAGATTGCATGATTCAATATACATGTCAGCATACTTTGAGCTCATTATTGCAGGTTCTCTGTAAAACTTGTATTCTCCATTTACTTTTTTATCCCATGCAACATATCTTGAAGATTTTTCAAGATACGATAATCCAATCCTGCGATCTTCAATTTTTTTTACTGCGATGTTTGACAGTCCTTCTATTGCAATTTGTGCTTCTCCAAGCTCTGCAACAGAATCATCCCCATATTCCAGTAAAACTTTATTGTAAAATTCTTCACCACGGTTTTCGTTTTGTGCAAACTCGTCCAAGAAAATTTTGCGCATGCTCTTATCGGTTCTACTATATCTTGACATCAAAGCTCCTCTATCCACTTGTCTTGGACTGATTATTGCAAATACTGAATCATCAACATTTGAAAAATGTTTCAAAAGAATTTCTTTTTCAAAATTTGAAAACTCTGATGACAACACTCGTTCAAACCAACTGTAGATAATAACTACTTCTTTCCAATTTGGATCAGATCTGATGGTCCCAACTTTGGCATGTTGTGTTTTGCCTGCCATCGTAGCAAAACTTCCTTGAAGGACTCGGCTTCTTGTGGATCTTCTGTGTACATCAAAGTCGTCACCCACTTTCCTGGACCGGCAGTGCCGCCCATGGAGTTCATCCAAAAATCTGTTGGCATGTTTTCAAACGCCTTGTTCTTTTCATCCCTGCTCATATCTACCCAGCGCTTGGAGACAAAGTGCAGTATCTGGTCTAATTCCTCCTTTGTAATCATTATTGGACCATTACTAATCATGTGATTATAAAATTACGTATTTTTTGCATTTTTACATCATCATTAGCTAAAATGATCTTACCAAAACTGAAAAGCTTGTTAACACTTTGCTGATTATATGAAATTTAAAACACCTACCTATGAGCAAGGAAGAGATCGAATTTATCGGCAAGCAAGTAAAGGACATGTATGGTACCTATATTGGCAAAGTAATAGGAACTATAACTGACATTGATGGAAGTGTACAAACCGTTGGTGTTGATTGTGGTTCTGAAGGACTCAAGCAGATAGCATTCGAACAACTGGTCATTCAGGGACAATATGTAATCTTTATCCCTAGATGGAGATTAGATGCCCAGAGACTGTTGCGAGAAAAGGGGCTTACCATGCGTCGTATACGTGCCCTGATGGATATCGTATCTGAAAACGATGACATGAAAGAGGATGCTGAATTGATCCATGAAAAATATAAGATGAAATTGTTAACTCTTGATGAGACCGAGAGACAGATCAGAGAAAAACTTGAGAAAAGACTCGGAGAACTTGATGGGCAACTCAAGTCAATTCGGATGCTACGATTTGACGCCAAGTTGCAAAACAAGAGCAATGAGATATCTGACGCCAAGTTTGATTTGGTCAAGACTCACACGGTTGAAATCATAGAACACATCGAACATGAAAAAGCAGAGATAACAAACATCCAACGTCGCATCAACGATCTTTCAGTTGAGAGTGGGGAGCGTGTAGAAAGTCCAAAGCAGGACGTTCATTCAGCAGCCATTTCATATCTTGGAAAGGTAGAAAGTCCTTCTCCTTCACAGCCAAAGACTCCTATATCTACTGACATTGGGGTTGGTCCCAGTATTCCCACTGTGCCAACAGCAAAGCCTGTAGCAATTGGAGCCGATGGTGATGAAGTCTCCGAAGATTCAGACTGGCTTAAGCGAATATCCTCGTCTTAATATAGTCTGCTGGGACCGAAGGATTCGCTCCCAATCCGTTTGAGCGAACCTTTTTTTTGACATGTACACTAAAAGTCTGTATTGGATTCCTATGATATTGGTCTTGGAAATAATGATTCCACAATAAGGGCGTTGGCAAATCAAGATAATGTCAAATTCTGGGAATCACAAGCTGAGAATCTTTTCTGGTCTGAACGATGGCATAGAGCGCTGGAGTGGAATCCTCCATTTGCAAGATGGTTTGTTGGGGGTAAAACCAATGCATCATACAATGCACTGGATGTAGCAGTAAAGAAAAATCCACACAAAAAGGCAATACTCTGGGAAGGTGAAGACGGATCAAATAGGACACTCACATACCAAGACCTGCTTTTCAAAGTGGCAAAACTTGCAAATGCCTTGAAAAAACTTGGAGTCAAAAAAGGTGATAGGGTAACAATATACCTCCCAATGGTACCTGAACTGATAATTTCACTTTTAGCATGTGCCCGAATAGGTGCTATTCATACCGTGATATTTTCAGGATTCAGTGCGCAGTCGATTCGGGACAGGGTCATTGATTCTAAATCAAGTGTGATAATCACTGCCGATGGCGGAAGGAGACGTGGTACCATAATACAGTTAAAAAATGTTGTAGATGATGCCATTGAAGGCCTTGATTTTATACAAAGCGTAATTGTTCTAGAACATACTGGAAACCAAATCACATACAATGCAAAGGACAAGAAATGGAACGAATTTGTTGATTCTATGGAACCATTATGCAATGCAGAGATGCTTGACAGCAGTCACCCGCTTTACATTCTATATACTTCAGGAACAACGGGAAAACCAAAAGGTGTTCTACATGGTACTGGTGGATATCTCACTCATGTCTTTGCAACATTCAAGTGGATTTTTGACATTCGTGATTCCGATGTTTATTTTTGCACAGCTGACATTGGATGGGTTACAGGTCACAGCTATGTAGTTTATGGTCCTCTTATGCATGGTGCAACACAGGTGATGTATGAGGGAGCACTTGATTATGACACACCCGCAAGAATCTGGGAAATTATTTCACGATATAGAGTTACAATCTTGTATACCACTCCAACTGCACTCAGAATGTTTATGAAGTCTGGAGACAAATTTCCAAACTCTAACAATTTGACAAGCTTGAGGCTGCTTGGAACGGTAGGTGAGCCAATTAATCCTCAAGTCTGGAAATGGTATTTTAAAACAATTGGCAAGGAAAAATGCCCCATTGTTGATACATGGTGGCAGACCGAAACAGGAGCTGCAATGATCTCACCACTTCCTGGAATTGAAACGATTCGACTCAAGCCAGGCTCTGCAGCAAGACCTGTACCGGGAATTTGCATATCTGTTGTTGATGATGATGGTAAACAAGTACCTAAAGATTCCAAGGGATATCTCGTAGTAGAAAACCCATGGCCTGGAATGCTTCTCACATTGTGGGGCAATGATGAAAAGTACAAGACAGTTTATTGGTCAAAATACAAACACATGTACTATGCAGGCGATTATGCAATGCAAGACAAGGATGGATATGTCTGGATGCTTGGACGTGCAGATGATGTACTCAAAGTGGCAGGTCACAGGCTTGGTACTGCAGAGATTGAAAGCGGTTTTGTATCGCACAAGACAGTTGCAGAAGCAGCAGTGTGTGGAGTGCCGCATGAGGTCAAGGGAGAATCAATCATTGCGTTTGTAGTTCTAAAAGATGGTATTACTCCAACACAACAGCTAAAAAAAGATCTTGTAACACACATACGAAAGACAATAGGCCCTATTGCATCGCCTGACCAACTGTTTTTTGTCAAAAAACTTCCAAAGACTAGAAGCGGTAAAATAATGAGAAGATTACTCAAAGCAATTACTCAAGATGAAAAAATTAATGATGTTAGTACGTTGGAAGATGAGGCGTCTGTTGATGAAATAAAATCTGCACTTGCAGACTTGCAACACACACTTGGGAGATCCTAAATTGAAATTATCTGCATCTTGGAATTCTCGGTAATGTGAAACTTGTCGGTAAATCCACCTGTCACCTCTAAAACGTACTTTGCCATTTTACCATCTGCATTCTGAACAGTACATGTGGCAGTCTCAAGTGCAGACTTGCATGGTGCAACATTTTTTGCAATGTGGATTACATTTCCGTTTGAATCAAACCAAATTATGTCAAGCGGAAATTGCATGTTTAACATCCATATTGGTACAACCTGGGCCTGACTGAATACAAAGATCATCCCCTGATCATCTGGTAGTTTGTTTTGAAACATCAGGCCTCTTATCTTCTGTGCATTTGTTTCTGCAATCTGCACATCTAAAATCTTGTCATCAAGCTTGATTGTACCTCTTGGAAACTTGACCTCTTCAAGCTTGGAATCTGCAGGGATTGTAATGACTCCAACTATTCCAACTATTACTGCTGCAATTGCAATCGGAATTAGAACCTGTGCCCTTGTTGCCACAAAACACTAGGGGTCGATATCTAGTTAAAAACTAATGCAAAAAATAACGAAGAGTATTACCGCATCTTGTTTTTTATATTGGAATAGTCACTGAAAAAACTCTTTGCCTCATGACCAATGTCTTTGATGGTGGCACCATTGTACACTTTTTCTAGATATTTTCCGGCAACTATCATTGGGATGCCAATGGGCGTAGTAAATGGGTCTGGTGAGAAAAGAAAAATGAATCCAATCTTTGTGATCTTTTTTCCTGGTGATGGTGCTCTTTGCAGTGAACCAAGAGCACGTGCAGTACCCTTGTCGTCTATCTTCCCAAGCTCCGAGTAAATTCTAGCCCTTCTGTGAAGGGAATCGCTTACTTTTTTTATTTTATCAATACCCTGTCTGACTCCCTCATCCATGCGTCCCTTCTTTTTGAAAATATAGTTAAAACTCCATGCAAAAGATCAATTACAACTGAGTGAACAATTATGATCAAGAGATTAGGTTATATGATTTCGTGTATAACCAACAAAAACATGAAGGAAAAACGCGCTGAGAGGCTAGAATCCATAAAAGAGGCACACAAATCGACAAAAACTGATTATTCTAGAATGGAGGACTACCTGGAGGTGATATCTGAACTTGTGGAACTCAAAGGGTATGCAAACACTCTTGACATCTCAAGATACCTCACAGTAAGTGCCCCATCTGTCACAAAGATGCTCCAAAAGCTTGCAGAAGGAGGGTATCTAGAATATGAAAAATATAGGGGAATCAACCTGACTCAGAAGGGTTCTGCGTTGGCAGATGCTGTACGTCAAAAACATGGTACGTTGCTAGAGTTCTTCAGGATGCTTGGAATTAGCCATGATGTTGCAAATCAGGATGTTGAAGGAATAGAGCATCACCTAAACCCACAAACAATAAAACAGCTACGCAAGTTTGTCACATTCCTCAAATCAAATCCAAAAATTTTAGAAAATTTCCAATAGCTAGTCATGAACAGTTATCTGAATATTTTCTTTTGACATTACTGCACTGATCAATCTCCTACCGGCAGTGGATTTTTTTGGAATTATTATTCTACCGTTTTTTCCGACCCTTACAGATGTGATGTTTTTGTCATTTACATAAACATCTGCATCCATGCCGGATTTTGAAATATCAATTTCTAAAACAAAATTATTTCCCGACTCTGACATTTCAAACCATTCTCCACCTCTTGAGGATCCTTTCTCTTTTTGTTCTACATCTATGTGAACCCCTAATGTCTTTTCAAGATCATTTATTGTTGCTCCGCCCCTGCCAATAATTGTTGGCATGGATTCCTTGTCCACCCGTACACGTATGCTATTGTTTGATAAAATCTCAATCTCTGCATTAGAATCAAACCTTCGTATTGCATCCTTGATCTTTGCCTCTGCCAGTTTTTCAATACCGCCGCTCTTATTTTCTTTAGATACTGGAATTACGATATTTTCATCACCATACGTATAAATTTCATATTCCAAGTTGTGGTCATCAAAGTTTCTAATCTCGATTACTGGTCTTGCCAGGTCTTGCTCTGTCATTCCCGTTGGTACCTTTACCTTGAACTCCAACTCGTACACTTTTGAGATCTGGCCTGCCTTGACAAAAACCACTGTATCTAATATGTGAGGAATCATTCCAAGTTCCACCTTGCCTATGAATCTTTGAATCGCGTCAAGTGGTGCATGAGCATGTACTACCCCTATCATGCCTACCCCTGCCAGTCTCAGGTCTGAAAATACTCTAAAGTCTTGATATCTCCTGACCTCGTCAAATATTGTGTAATCTGGTCTTACAAGAAGAAGAATGTCTGCAGCATTTTCAAAACTGCCTTCAAGATGTGTGTATTGGGTTACCTGATTATTTACTTGCAAGTCTCTTGGGGACTCGAATGTCTTTACAATCTTGCCCTTTGTCGAGTAATAGTTTGCAAGGCTTGATGCAAGCGTACTTTTGCCAGAGCCAGGTGATCCTGATATCAGTATTCCCTCGGCTTTTTCAGAAAGGCGTTGCATAAGTTTTTCAGAAACAGTATACTGATCTAATGACATCTTTACTATTGGATGTGTTATTGTAATTTCATAACTATTTGAAAATGGTGAATGCGTTACAACTACCCTAAAGTCTTTGTATTGTATTACAAGAGCACCTGACTTTGATATTTCAATTATTCCAAGCTGTGTTGCCCTTGATGCTTCCAAAATTTCACTAGTGATTCCTTCCAAGTATTCTTTTGTTAGTAATGTGTCTCCTACGGGTGCTAGGGAAAATGATCCAGGTTTGCCACGCTTTGCAAGCGGAAATGTCCCATCCTTGAGATGAATACTCATTGTCTTATCATCAAAATATCTCTCAAATTCTAGGTCTGAAATCTTGATCTGAGGTTTGGAATAGCTTGTCTTTACTCCCTCTGCCTGTGCTACTAGGGCCTGTACATAATCTGCGGTATAAAATGTGGCACCATTTTTTTTTGCAATATCTTTTATAATTGCATCAATTCTACCATGCCTTGCAAGTCTGATATCGTCCATACTGGGACGCTCGCCCTCAAATTTGATGACAATGTTATTTTTCTCTGACAACTCACGAATTTTTTTGATCTGCTCTAATCCTACAAAACCATGGTCTTTGTGCTGAGATGCCTGTGATTGTAACTCGTCTAAAACAGCAACCGGTATTATTATCTCACAATTTGTCATGGTACCGGCTTCGATTAACTTGGTAATCTCTCCATCAATTATGATGCTAGTGTCTACTACGAATTTTTCCACAAATGTACTCAGTTTCTGCACCTTTTAATCATAACTGTATTTACAAATGACATAATCTGATACAAAACTACGTCTTATGAGCGACAAAAATGACGTTCTTATAATTGAGGATAGCATGACAACAACCATTCTGTTATGGGATTTTCTAAAAAAATAGGATGTGAAAACATCAAGACATGTGATACTGGAAAATCTGGCATACACCGTTGTTCTCTGATCTTGAAAATGCTGGCAGGCGACAGATTGTTCTTTTGGATTTTCATCTTCTTGACATGACTGCAATGAAATAATGACCGGCATATTTGCTATTCATCCTGACGCAAAGATAATTCTTGAAACTGCTGACTCGAGTCAGATGAGCAAATAAAAAATGTGTTAAGAGGAGGGGCTTATTTGTATATTGAAAAACCAATAAGATGTGATACTCTAAAAAATGTATTCGAAACACTGGAAAAAGATATCCTGGAAGAAAAACCTTCAGATGATCTTGAAAGGGTAATGTTTCATATAAAATCATCCACTCGTATAAGTTTTGCAAGACTAGCCGAATATTCTGAAATTAATAGTGACTTAAGAAATATCTATCACAACTTGAAACTGAAAAAAAGATAATAAAAGTTTCCGACATGAAGTAAGTTTCTTGTATTCCATGTAATTCATTGTGAATTTTTCCCAATTTTTCATGTCCTGTCTGTAATGGAACAAACTTTGTATAAGGTAAATTAATTGAACATTTTAAGTGTGGAAATGTTTCAGTTGAGAATTCCTACAAAGAAAATAAATATCCGAAATGTCATAAGGAAATAAAAATTCTGGGAGTTGATTACAAAACAATGGATAACTATTACATGTGTAATGACTGTGGAGACAAGTTTTCCGATCCGTCGCAGGATTTTTTGTGTATAAAATGTAACAATAGGTTTCCGCTGGAAAAGGTAAAATGGGTCACAAGTGCTGGATACAAGTTATCTGGACTGTGATTTTACTACCCTATTAATTATTTTCAACACTTCTTGAAAATTAAACGGCTTTAGCACATATGTGCTGGCCCCTGTTTTGATACATTCTCTGACAGTCTCTTGATTATCACTGGCTGAAATCATGATGACCTTTGCTTTTGGATCGTATGCAATAATTTCTTTGAGGGCTGTGAGACCATCTTTTTTTGGCATTGCCATGTCGAGCAGGACAATGTCCGGTTTTGTCTTTGCATATTCTTCCAAAACATCTATGCCACTTGCAAGCTCTGCAACTAATTTGTGTTGGCCTATGACTAGTATGTCCTTTAAGACCATCCTAATGGCATCAGAATCATCTACTACCATGACATTGACCATGTTATGTCTCATCAAGGCTGAGATATATAATTACAAGCATCATTTAAAATTCAAAAATGTCTGGCCATGTACTCATTACATGTTTTTTAAAATCATCTACCTGGATATCTGTTTGTCCGTTACAAAGGCTGGACATTCTCTTTACAGCATCTAGGATTATGCCCTGAGCACCTTTCAGTATGCCGTGACTTGAAATATGTTTTACGACCATGTCACTTATTTTTGCAATCTCTCCCATTTTTTCTTGACCCATCATGGGTGCTAGACCCTTAATCTTGTGCATATGTCTTGCAATTTCTACAGATCTATTACTGAGTTGTTCATCATTTACGCAAGAAAGAAAGATCTTGTTCAAATTCTCTAACTCTGACTGTATCTCTTGTCTTGCCATTCTGAGAAACTCGTCAGACATTTTAACTACTTACTACGTATCTTTTATACTAACTTTTATACGCGTCTCTGTCTTTTCCCTCTTGTGAAGCTTACTCAAAAAACATATCTTTTACTAGCTGTAATAATTGGCGTTTCTGCAGTCAATTTTTTTCTCCTGATATTTACATCACAGCAAAATCAAGACATATTGCATTCTATAAGCTATGCAAGCGATCTGAAGGTGATAGTTGAAAGAATTGGAAGTACTGCAAATTCGATTGCAAGTGGCAATGAGGGAGACAGGGTAATGTTGGAACAACAACTGACTAATTTTGATACCACTTATGCACAACTTGGGACGGGCGGAAACATTGATGGTCTCAATGTGGTAGCGGTTCCACAAGGATTGATTCCCGCATATCAAAAAGTTGGTGATGCGTGGGGGTTATACAAAGAAGATGCTGAGAAAATAAAACAAGAAAGCATATTTGATCCAAAAGTAAAAGATGACTTGGCATACGTGCTCCGTAAAAACGGTGATCTGACTTCTTTAACAAATGGTGTTGAAAATGATCTTGCACCATTGGACAGGAATTACAACAGGCAGAAAATAATTGCACTTGAAATGGTAAACACTGCAAAAGATATTGGAGAAAAAACATTATTGTATTCCATTGGCGAGGGAGGAAATGTTACTGCCTCGCTCAAAAAAGACCGCGTACTATTTGATGCTGATCTCAAAAAATTGGAAGGTTTGCCACTAGATGATCCTATATATGCAACCTATGGCATAATGCCTGAAACCTTACAAGCAATTCCTAGAGAAAATTCTGGTTCTATACGACAACTTGATCCTCTCTGGGAATCTGTCAATGTAAAGCTGATTTACATCGAATCAAATACATTACTGTCAAAAAACTTTGGAACTGCATTATCACAATTGAACTCTCAAAGAAATGTGCTGCTTAGCACAACATCTGATTTTGTAGATGAATGGAACGGAATGATTGATTCTCAATTACATGACAAAATACTGATAGTACAACTGTTTATCATTGCAGATATTGTGATATTTGTTATTGTTATATTGTCAATTAGAAAATCATTGGCACCTCTTGCCACATTGATCAAGGCAATAGGGCATATCAAGGAAGGAGCTTACGGGGATAAAATTGCCTATTCATCCAAAGATGAAATAGGTGAACTTGCAGAAACATTCAACTCGATGTCTCTCACAATTCAGAAAAAAGAAGAAGAGGCAAAGAAAATAGAAATTGCAAAAGATGAATTCCTTGCGATGGTTACACATGAACTAAAAACTCCACTTGTGCCAATCCAAGGATATTCTGATATATTGCTTGGGGAACACCTTGGGCCTCTGAATGCAACTCAGAAAGAGAGACTAAAAATCATAAGCTCAAGTGCAACTACTCTGTTGGAACTAATCTCTGATTTACTTGATGCACAGAAGCTAGATCTTGGGCAGCTTAGAATCAAAAAAGAAAAAAACAATCTCAAGGAAAGTGTAGAAAAAGCAATACTTGGAATGCAACCACAAGCAACTATTGATGATATATCGCTCACATATGCTCCAAGGAAAGATATCTATGCATATTATGATGATGACAGGATAAAACAAGTACTTACCAACTTGATAAAAAATAGTCTAAAGGCAACTTCTCCAAAGACAGGTGTGGTGGAGATACAACTTGATGAAAAAGAAAGTGAAGTAGTGGTTTCAGTCAAGGATAATGGAAAAGGCATCCCGCCTGATGCAAATGACAAGATCTTCAAAAAATTCTATCAGACTGATACAACAAGCACTAGGGAAAAGGGCGGAAGTGGACTTGGTTTGTCCATCTGCAAGGGAATTGTGGAGGCTCATGGCGGGACCATCTGGATGCAAAGTACATCATCCAAAGGTACAACATTTTCATTTACAATTCCAAAGATAGAGACAACTAGAACGCCAATATAGGATAAGTTATACTGATGAATTTATGTCGATTGAAGATTATGCCGAAAAGGCGATTCGGATTGCGCTTGATGCTGGTTCCCAGTATTGTGATGTGAGGGCTGAGTCTGTCAAGACTGAAGGGTTTGTCATTGAAAACGGCGAGGTTGAAAATTTTGTTTCATCGTATGATTCCGGTCTTGGAATTCGGGTTCTAGTGAACGGGTCATGGGGATTTTACTCTATCTCTGAGCCAAAATCATTTGATGGTATAAAACAGAACATTGTTGACACTGTCAAGGCGACCAAATATTATTCAGAATATAAAAAATATAAAGTGAGGCTTGCCGAAGTTCGCTCTTTTGTTGACGATGTGCGATTCAATGTACTAGTAGATCCAAATGTCGACGAGCTGATGAAACTTGGTTTAGAGTCTGACAAGACGATTCGTGACAAAAAGAGAATAATAAAATCGTCTGTATCAATACATCATGACAAGTTTCACAAGTATTTTGTAAACAGTGAAGGATCAAAAATAACTCAAAACTTTGATGACATGATAGCAAACATGTCTGCAACTGCACACTGTTCTGGATTGACAGAATCTGTAAGTACCACTGAGGGTGGAAGGGGTGGACTCGAGATGCTTACAGGTAAAAATGACATACTTGCTGTATCCCAGTCACTATCTGAAAAAGCTGATGCACTGCTTGACGCAAAGACTGTAAAGGAAGAAAAGTCTACTGTGGTGATGAATCCTGATTTTGTCGCATTGCTTTCACATGAAATTCTTGGACATCCATCAGAGGCAGACAGAGTACTTGGAAAAGAAATGGCATGGGCAGGAGGTGCATGGTGGGCAGGAAAACTCGGAACAAAAATTGGTTCATCTGAGCTAAATGTAATTGATGATCCGACAATACCGTCTAGTCTTGGGTGGTACAAGTATGACGATGAAGGCGTACCTGCAACAAAAAAATTGTTGATAAAAGATGGAATACTATGTAATCACATGCACAGCAGAGAGACTGCGTCAATGTTTGACGCCACGCCAAACTCTTCAATGCGATCAACTGGGTACTCATTCATGCCTCTTGTGAGAATGGCATGCACGTGCATCTCACCTGGAAATTGGGATCCTGCAGAAATGATAAGGGATGTGAAAAATGGATTTCTTATCTGTAATATGAAAATTCCATCAATAGATATGATGCGCTACAACTGGAGTATCTCATGTCAATATGCACAAAAAATTGAAAACGGAGAATTGGGTGATCTACTGCGAGATGTCATTGTAATGGGCAACGCGCCAGAATTTTTCGGGTCAATTGATGCAAGAGGAAAAGATTTTCAGGTAAGACCAATCACAAACTGTGGAAAAGGTGATCCTATGCAAATCATGAGGATGGGAAATGGAGGTCCACATATACGTGGCAAGTCGATTGTAAAAAGCGTGGTAACATAAAATGTCTGATAAACTCGATAATATCCGAAATAGAGTAATCTCTTGCGTTAATTGCAGTCTTTCAAAATCAAGGGTAAATGCTGTGCCAGGTGATGGTGATAAAAACTCTGACGTCATTTTTGTCGGCGAAGCTCCTGGAAGAAACGAGGATCTCAAAGGAAAGCCGTTTGTAGGCGCTGCGGGGCAAATTCTTTCTGAGGCACTTGAATATGCAGGATTTGAAAGAGATCATGTCTACATAACAAATGTAGTAAAATGCAGGCCGCCCGATAATAGGCAGCCTCTGGCAGAAGAACGAACTGCGTGCAAACCCTATTTGTCAGAAGAACTTGAGATCATAAAACCAAAAATAATTTGTATACTTGGAAACACGGCCTACAATTCATTACTTGATGGTCATGCAATAATAAAAAATCGTGGCAAGATTGTAAAAAACAACGGCCAACTTTATTTTGTCACGGTCCATCCCGCCGCTGTGATATATAATCCCGGTCTAAGACAAGTCCTCAAGGATGACTTTGTCTTACTTGCAAAATCTTTGGATAAATTAAGAAAGGGTTTTGACGTAGAAATCTCACAATGAAGGTACTCCCCCGTTCATTTTATGACCAAGATACTGTGGATGTTGCACAAGCCTTGATTGGAAAGATACTGGTTAGAAAAATTAATGGAAATATCATGTCTGGAGTAATCGTAGAAACTGAAGCTTATAGATACAAAGATGATCCTGCAAGTCATGCCTATGGTGGAATGACTAGGAGAAATCAGGCAATGTTTGGGCCTGTAGGAAGGGCATATGTCTATTTTACATATGGAATGCATTATTGTGTAAATGCAGTGGCTAAAAGTCAAGATTATGATGCAGGTGCTGTATTAATCAGATCCATTGTACCACGACAAGGAATTGATTTTATGTTGATACGGCGTAATGTTTGTGACATGTCTAACCTAACAAATGGTCCTGCCAAGCTCACCCAGGCATTGATGATAACAAAAAAAGAATACTGCGAAGACCTGACGAAAAAATCCAGCTTGTACATCACCGATGGATTTGAAATGAAAAAGTCTGAGATTTTGATAGGTCCAAGGATTGGAATAAAAAAAGCAATCGACAAGATGTGGAACTTTCAGGCTACAAAAAATGTCTTTGAAGAAAACTAGGATGATGGATTGGGTCTTGCACCAAGTGTAGCAGTCAAATCTACTGACTTGCCTTGTCTATATACTGTCAAAACTACCTTGTCGCCTACATTTTTCTTTTCATCTAGATACGCAATGACATCATAGATTGTCTTGACTGGATGTCCATCTATCGCTGTTATGATGTCTCCACCGTGAAGAATGTTATTCTGATCTGGCGTAGCTGGGGTTATCCCTGCCTTGTCTGCAGGTCCTCCCTTGACAACACTTTCGATTATCACCCCCTTGAAATTTCTTGCTAGTCCGTTTGCGAGTGCTACATCAGAGTCAAGGCTTCTTCCTGATATGCCAAGATATGGGTGATTATATGTGCCATTTTTAATCAAAACTGGGGCTATTCTGTTTATTGCATCTGCAGGTACCGCAAATCCAACTCCTGCAAAATCTCCAGTGTTAGTACTGATTGCAGTATTCATGCCTACTACTTGGCCATTGAGGTCTAGCAATGGCCCGCCTGAATTTCCTGGATTTATTGCGGCATCGACTTGTATGACATCTGGTATTGAAAATCCTATGGAACTGCCATCTGGAAGCAGTCTTCCAATCTGACTAATTATTCCTGTTGTCATTGTATCACTTAGTCCAAACGGATTGCCTATTGCAATGACTTGCTGTCCGACATTCAGATTTGATGAGTTTCCAAGGGTCAGGGGAACAATATGCTCATCCGAAAAGTTGTCTATTATTTGTATTACTGCAATATCATTTCCAGGATCCGTTCCTACTACTTTGGCAGTATATGTATTTCCGTCAATAAATGAAACATTCACAGTCTTTGATCCTTCTACGACATGATTGTTTGTAATTATTCTTCCATCTGTATCATATATGAAACCTGACCCAAGTCTTGTAGACTGACCTTTAAGTGGCTGGCCATTTAGTATGAAACTGTTGTCTACTGTTGAGACTTTGCTCGTTATTTGTACTACTGAATTCTCAGTGTTCTTGTAAATCTGTGTAAGGATGGCACCCTGTGCGGCAAGACTTGATCCAGGTCCTGGAGGTCCCTGTGGACCGGGTGGACCTTGAGGTCCTGGAGGTCCTTGGATTGCACCCTGTGAAACATCGTTCAACATTTTTCCATTACTAAATTGCAATACAACTGTAGCAGCCAAAACAATGATTACGCCAACAAGTATGATCTCAAGTCTTTTCATGTTGAAACCTCTGCACAAATTCTGCATATCAAAATATTATGTTTTACTATCAAATGTTCCATCTAATTGTCGAGTTAACCACTAATTTTTCAGTAATATATTTTGCTAAACTTTGGTAATCATTACATAAATATACACACGATTCACTGGTTTTATAGTGGGAAAAAAACAAAAGAACAAGGCCAAGTCTAATCCTATTTCTAAGGGTTTGATAATGACTGTTGCAGTTATTGCGCTAGCTGTAGCTGGTGGTGCTTATTATATCTGGAACTCTTCAATTCCTGTAAATGTAGATCATCCAGTATTTGCAACAGCTACCAATATCTACATACTTGCAATTCACAATGCCCAAGGATACTCGTATGATGAACAATCTACTAAAACTGGAAAGAAAGCATTTTCTGGCACGAATTTTGATCCTGCAATTCATATTCCAGAAGGAACACTGGTTGCATTGCATGTGATAAATGAAGACAAGGATACTGGCTCAGCCCAAGATTTGAACATTGATGCATTTAATGTTCATACAAGACATCTAAAGTATTTTGAGGCTCAGACCATAAACTTTGTTGCAGACAAGGTTGGCAGTTTTAAATATTATTCTAAAATACATCCTGAAATGAACGGCACAATAACCGTGGATCCATGAAATTGACAGCCAAAATATTTAGAAACCATTGCAACAATAAGCAGGAAAGGCCAAATCGATATGACTGATGATGAGATACAACGCTCTCGCTTTGATATACTTGATTTAATGGATAGTTTCATAAGTAAAATTCTTGAATTGAGACGAATTCTTCTTGGAGTATCACTCTCTGGTTTTATATTGGCACCTTTTGCAATAGGACTTTCTGTATTCCTGTTAACTCACAAAAATTTTGTCATTGTTCTTGATAATGAATATGACTTTGGAGTAGCACTGAGCATACTGCTTGGATTAATAATTGCAATATCTGTAGGCTGGATGATAACTGGAATCAGACAATATAAGACATTAAAATCCTGGAATAGAAAATATAATGAATATCTCCAACAAAAAGATGAGATTGACAAAAAGATTGCGTCACAGTATGGCTTGGACCCCGACTAGATCTCATTTTTTGACTGGTCTTTCTTCTTTCTTGGAAATAATGTTTCATAAGGATCCAAGATTGTCTTGCAAAATTCTATTCCTTGTGGAGATGGCTTGTACATAGTTATGATGCGTTTTCCAAGATGCCTTTCCTCACTTCGAATAAGATTGTTTGATTCGAGTTCTTCAAGTATCGATTTATGTTTTTTTAAATTCAGACCGCAAAAGCTTACAAGGGCTGTCTGATTGAGTTCTCCATATTGAACTAGTGTCAGAATGATATCCTTGATTATGTATATTCTGTCACGATAAGGGTTTGATCCTGACATTGGTTACATTACCTTCTTGGTATAATATAATGTCTGACTGTCATGATGCTCTAGTCTCATCGCTAATAACTTCTTGCAAAAATTGCATGTATGGTGGTCTGATTCTTGCATATGATACACTTGGAGTCTTGTATCTTTGCATCAAATGGAATTACTCTAATGTCTGCACCTGTTGACTCTTTTATGATCTCTTCGCATTTTGTCTGTCCACACCATGGTGAATAAAGAAATGTACCCGTTTCCATCTCTGACTTGAATTCATCAAAGTCTGTCACTTCTCTTGTTTTTTCTCTTAAAAGATTCTTGGCATTTTCAAAGAGATTCTGCTGAATCTCATCTAACACGCAGAGAATTCCGTTCTCTGTATCTTTGAATGCCAGATCCATTTTCTTGAGATTGTCTCTGCGAACAAGAACCATCTTACCTTTTGCGATGTCCTTTGGGCCTATCTCAACTCGTAACGGTACGCCCTTCATCTCCCAATCGTGGAATTTGTATCCTGGAGTAACTTCATCTCTTACATCCATGTGTACGCGAAGATTGTGCTTTGTCAGGGCTTGTTTTATTTCAGAAACCTTACTGAGAACAATCTCCATGTCTTGTGGTGAATAATAAATTGGTACTATGACTACCTGTATTGGTGCAACGCGAGGTGGCAGAACTAGTCCCTTGTCATCACCATGGATCATAATTAGTGCTCCTATTAGACGCCATGAAATTCCCCATGATGTCTGCCATGCAAACGTCTCTACATTTTGCTTGTCCAGGAACTTTACATCGAATGGTTTGGAGAAGTTTTGTCCCAAAAAGTGGGATGTACCCATCTGGAGTGCTTTACCGTCTGGCATGATTGACTCCATTGTTGTGGTGTATACTGCACCAACAAATTTCTCTTTTTCACTTTTTTTGCCAGTGATCACAGGAATTGCAAGTTCTTCTTCAACTGTTTTTTTGTACATTTCAAGTATTGACATAACTTCTTGCTCTGCCTCTTCTTTTGTAGCATGTACAGTGTGACCTTCTTGCCAGAGAAATTCTGATGTTCTCAAAAATGGTTTAGTTGCCTTTATCTCTGCCCTCAATGCGGTATTCCAGAAATTAATCTTGAGTGGCAGGTCTCTCCAACTCTTTATCCATTTTGCATACATTGAATATGCAAGGGCCTCCGAAGTAGGTCTCAGTGCAAGTTTGTCCCCAATCTCTGTCTCCCCAGAATGTGTAACCCAGAATACCTCTGGTGTAAATCCAGCAAAGTGATCCGACTCTTTACTTAGTAATGACTCTGGTATTAGGACTGGGAGAAAACCGTTTTCATGGCCTGTTGCTTTTAACTTTTGATCAAGTGAAGATTTCAACGATTCCCATATTGAATATCCGTAGGGTCTAAGGACAATGAGGCCTTTTACTGGGGCATAATCTGCAAGATGTGCTTTCAGTACTACCTGTGTGTACCATTCACTAAAATTTTCATCTTTCTTTACTGTGATTCCTATCTCTTTGCTCAATTCCAGTCTTTCTTTTAGTTACACTAATGAGCTTTTCTGGTTTTTAGAGCGGATCGCCTTTACAGAGCACCTTTCCTGATACTCTGCTCTGGAAATTGGAGCATACAAAACATTGTATGAATGGAAGTTCATTTTTTAAAACAGGGCAATCTACTGCCTCTTCTTTCATGCGCTTGAGCATTTTTGGGCTGACTCCTTTTAGCTTGAGTTTTCCTTTATCATCCATCATGCCTGATGCCTTGAGTTCTTCTTTTGTTTCATCTGACAATTTGATAGCTTTTGCAACGACTTTTACTGGTACTTCGTATTTGTGTGGAAGCTCTGCCATATTTGTCAGCTTGATAACCTTGAATATATTACTAGTGGTAAAAAGATCTGATAATCGCTTAAGATTAATATAATCTGATTTATGGTTGAAAGAAGAAACTGATGTTAGCAATCTTTGATGTTGAAGGCGTATTACTTGACGCAGAATTTCTTCCAATACTTGCCGAAAAAATTAACAAGCAAGATGAAATCTGGGCAATCACAAGACAAGGAATTGAAGGTAAGATAAACTGGGAAGAAGGATTGAAGAAAAGAATTGATCTTCTTCGTGGCATTGACTATGAGACCTGCAAGGAAGTATCTGACTCACTTAAAATAATGACTGGTGCAAAAGAGGCATGCCGGGCATTGAAGGCAGCAGGCTGGAAAATCATGGCAGTATCGGGAGGCTTTACACTTATGACTGATAGATTGAAAGAGGAATTAGATCTTGACTATGTTTTTTCAAACAATCTGCTATTCAAGGACGGAAAGCTTGACGGTGTAACAATTGATGTTGACTCTGACAAGTCAAAATCCGCAATTATAAAAATAAATGAATGGAAAGAAAAAAAAGAGAATGTTGTGGTAGTAGTAGATGGTGCAAATGATGTTAAACTGTTTAACATCTGCGGTCTTGGTATTGCATTTCGAGCCCAGGATATGGTAAAGGAGCTAGCAACTGTCACACTAGAAGAAAAAGATCTCTCAAAGATTATAGGACTGATAAACAAACACTATGGTCTGAAAATATCACTACAAGCATTTGCCTAAACAAGATATCATTTTAAGCAGTAAAAACTGACTTGGTATATGTCACTGCAAATAATACCGGTCAAGATATCCTGTGACGTAGAACTTGGGGATGACCTAGTTGAGATTTTGCTTAAAACAAAAGCCGGTAGGGAATTGAAGGAAGGTGACATTCTAGTATTTACGCAAAAGATAATCTCAAAACAAGAGGGGCAAAAAACTGACTTGACCAAAGTCAAGCCAACACTTCTTGCAACAGGAATTGCAAGCGCATACAAAAAAGATCCGAGAATCGTACAACTAATTCTTGATGAAACAAAAAGAATTATTCGCATGAAAAATGGTATAATAATATCACAAACGCGACATGGTCTTGTCTGCGCAAATGCGGGAATTGATGAAAGCAACATGGAAAAAGGATTTGCTACACTTCTTCCAAAAAATGCCGACAACTCTGCTCGAAGGCTTAGAAGACGCATCAAGGCAAAGACTGGGAAAAATGTTGCGGTGTTAATATCTGATACATTTGGGAGGCCGTTTCGAGAAGGTCAAACCGATGTTGCAATAGGGCTATCTGGAATGTCCCCTGTGGTTAATTATGAAGGAAAACAAGACAACTTCCAGAAGATTCTTAGGGTTACGGCAATTGCAGCTGCAGATGAAATCTGTTCTGCCACAGAGCTGGTTAGGGGAAAGACGTTTTACACACCAATTGCAATTGTACGCAATTATCCGTTTGACAAAAAAAATGGACGTCTCCAAGATCTACTGCGCATCAAATCTCTTGATCTGTTCCGATAAACAAAAATTCTGGAAACAAAGATTATATGCATTGATGGGTGGATTCGATAAACATTGGCAGGATTAAAAATCGAATTACATTGTCATAACGAATTTTCAAACTTTCAACTTGGACCAAAAGAGACTCCATATGATTGCGGTGTTACAGTTATGCAGCAGCTAGATAAAGCACATGACACCGATCTTGATGCATTTTTCATTACAAATCACAATACCTTGAACGGATACGGCTCCCTTTTGGAATATCAGCAGAATCATGATAAATACAAAAAAATTCGCGTATATCCTGGAGAAGAAATAACAACTGATCAGGGAATACATGTCCTTGCATTTGGTTTAAATCAAACAATAAAGGCCGGGAGTAGTCTCGAGGAAATACTGGATAACATACAATCCCAAGGTGCAGTTTCTTGTGCTCCACATCCATTTGGGCTCAGTAATGGTTTAAGGGAAAAAGCTGCTCTGTGTGATCTGATTGAGGTCTTTAACAGCAATAACGTGGACCGGTACTCTAATCTTAGAGCATACCATTTTGCTAAAGCATCAAACCTTGTAGAAGTCGTGGGAAGTGATTCACATGTTGCATCCACACTTGGCAGATGCACAAACATGATTGATTCAGAGAATAATCTTGATGATATATTGTATGCACTACGTCATGGTAACGTTACAATAGGTGATACAGGCTACATCACGAGCCGAGAAATGATAGAACATGCATTGTACAAGATTGAAAACTCTAAAGAGGACATTCTCATATACTTTGAAGAACACCATCCTCATCTGACGGGCGTGTGCAGATTTTTGATTAATGCCTTTGAATCAAATCCCGATAGTATTGTATGGACAACTGCCTACAAAGTAGCAGTACGTCTAATTACAAAACTTTCAAACAAGATAAACTTCAAAGACCATGATCATACTGTTTTGTATGAAAGAAATCTACGAGCAATACTACCAATGATTCTTAGATGATGTAATTTTTGTGCACTTATGAATAGATTTTAATATTGCGTGAGCACTTTTTTGCTTACAGGTGACTGACATTTCAGAATTAACTCCAACCAAGACCATTGATGTACGAGGCATGTTCTGTCCCGAGCCTGTCTTTAGGACAAAGATCGAAATGGAAAGAATGGCCGTGGGAAATATCCTAAAAATAACTGCAGATGATCCTGCCTCTGAAGAAGATATCACAAGATGGGTGAATAGAACTGGTCACCAATTAATTGGTATTAAAAAAACAGACAAGGATCTAGAATTTACAATCAAGAAGGTGAAATAATCTAACTTGGCTGAAACACTAGAAGATGCTGGTATGGCAATAAAAATTGGTGATACACCAATTGTAAAGTTAGAATCGCTTTCAAGAGACAATGCTGATTTTTTTGCTAAACTGGAATTTTACAATCCTTTTGGTTCTGTGAAAGACAGGGCTGCATACTGGATGATCAAGATGGCTGAAGAAGGAGGTCTTGTCAAAAGAGGTCACACTATAATCATAGAGCCAACTTCGGGTAACACGGGAATTGCACTTGCAGGAATTGCAAAGATTCTTGGATACAAAGTTGAAATCGTAATTCCTGAAAAGGCAAGCGATGAAACCAAAAAAATAATTGAATCACTTGGTGCTACTTTGTATCAAACAACAGACGACCTATGCCCAAAGGTAGGTGCCGGAACAGATCAAAGCATTGCTCTTGCAAGGTCCATTGCATCTGCAAGGCCTGACAAATACTATTCTCCAAATCAATATGCAAACGAGGCAAATTTTATGGGTCACTACAAAGGTACAGGCCCTGAAATCTGGGAACAAACACAAGGAAAGATAACCCACTTTTTCACTGGAGTGGGAACCGGAGGAACCATTACAGGTATTGGTGCATATCTAAAAGAAAAGAATCCAAACATCAAGATAATTGCAGTTCAGCCACAGCAGAATCACCTGATTCAGGGCCTGAGAAACTTTGAAGAGTCTTCCAAACCTGACTTGTTTATCAAACGTGAACAAGTGGTAGACGATTGGGTGACAATCACAAACGAAGAAGCATTTGCTTCTGTCAAGGAGATATTGCAAAAAGAAAAGATGCTTGTAAGCCCTTCCTCTGCCACTGTATATACTGCAATGAAAAAATATGATATCTCAAATGGATGTGTAGTTGGAATATTTGCAGACGATGGAAGAAAGTTCAAGAGCCTCTATACTCAACAAAAAATACTTACAGAAAGCGAATACGATTCGGCATTAGAAAATTCAAGATACATATCAAAAGTCAGAGAATAATCATTTGTGTTCTGAGAGGTACTTGTCTACGTCAATTGCAGCCATGCATCCAAAAGCAGCTGCGGTAATTGCCTGTCTGTATCTATGGTCGTGTACGTCTCCTGCAGCAAATACTCCTTCCACATTTGTTTGTGTGTGATTTTTTAGTGCAATGTATCCATTGGTATCCAAGTCAATCTGACCTTGGAATAATTTTGTATTTGGCTCGTGTCCTATTGCAACAAATATTCCGCCCACTTCCAGCGTATCCACCTTGTTTGTTGTGGTGTTCTTGACTGTTATCTGATTCACCTTTTGATTGCCTTTAATCTCTTCAATTATGGTATTCCAATGGAATTGGATTTTTTGATTTTCAAAAGCCCTGTCTTGCATAATCTTGCTTGCACGAAGCTTGTCTTTTCTATGTATCACGTGGATCTTGTTTGCAAACTTGGTGAGAAATATGGCCTCTTCCATGGCAGAATCTCCTCCACCTGCAACTACAATTTCTTGATTTTTAAAAAATGGTCCATCACATGTTGCGCAATATGAAACACCACGTGCGCTAAACTCCTGCTCTCCTTTGGCACCAATCTTTCTTGGGGTTGCGCCTGTTGCAATGATTACTGAATCTGCCTCATATTCTTCAGAATATGTTAATATCTTAAACGGCTTGTGTCTGAAATCGACGTTTACCACTTCATCATCAATGATTGTGGTTCCCATTCGTTCTGCCTGCTGCCGCATTGTTGTCATTAATTCAGGTCCCATGATTCCGCTTGCAAAGCCTGGGAAATTTTCAACCTCCGTCGTAAGCATCAGCTGGCCACCAGGGAGAATGCCTGAAATTATGAGCGTTTCACGTTTTGCACGTGATGTGTAAATTGCAGCAGTATATCCTGCAGGACCTGCACCAATAATTATCACGTCAAACTTTTTTCTAGTTTCTGGTTTTTTATCATCTGATCTTATTTCTGCTTGCACAAATCAAACTCGTTCAAGTTCATATTTAAATTATTCAGGCTTTTTGATCGACTCGAGAATTTTCTGGTGGTGCATACACAATTTTCCTGATTGTATCTGTGCACAAATTAGATCTTCTTGCCAGTGTGCATTGTACAAAATACATTCTGCTGAATCACAAAATGGCTCCGCAGTAATGTAATAGAGGATGGCCTGAAGGGCGTATCCTCTTACAACTTGATCAAGATTCTTATCATGATATTCAAGAAACCTGCCTCGAAACTGTTCCTTTAATGCATCTAAATTAAGGCCTTGCGATATGGTCTGATGCATGCTGATATAGTACGCACGGGGCTTGGCAGGCGCCTCTATTATTCCAGTAGTTGAGATGAATGACGGATTTGAACAAATTACTGCCCTTCCATGGTATCTATAATCGTCATAATCGTACGTGCATCCAAGTCTTGTGGTAAAAACCAAGTGAAACATCTCACTTGACAATTCTTCGTTTGGAATCATACATTGCATAATTCTCTGCAACTCAAACCCGTCGTATAGTACTATGTTTGAGTTAGAATTGTTCCCATGCGACTTTTCTTCAAAATCCATCTCTTCTTTTGTTGGAATGTGTCTTTCAAATGGAACATATGGATTAAAAACTCTAGATGATGCTAGATTATGTGCTGTATTTTTATCCGAATTGAAATGCATAAAGAAATTTTTTCTTATCTCTACTGTAACACATAACGTCTCCTCCAAAAATCTGGCCAGTCTATCTATCTTGATTTCAGGAACTGTTGGCTCATCATAGAGAAAAATTTTAGATATCTTCATCGAGTACTTTAGAAAGTGAATTGATTTATCTTCTTAGTTCTTTTAGCTTGGCGGCAGTTACTTCCGCTGCCTTTTTACCTGATAATAACATGGAACCATACGTCGGACCCATTCTTGCAAGCCCATATGTTTCAGTGACGGACATGCCGGAAATGACCAGTCCTGGATATACCTCGCCTGTCTTGTAGACAACTCTGTTCTCACCATCATCTATCCACATTGGATCCATTCCTTTCCACTCTACCAGTTTTCTATCTACTAGTCTTTTTACTGCAACAGAATCATGGCCTGATGCATCAATTACCATTTTAGATTCTAGTGCAATTGGATCTACACATGTTATATTTCTTGGAAGTGCTGATACTGGCATCCAGTTTACTACAATTCCTGAAACACGACCATTCTTCAAAACTAGATCATCAAACTTGGTTAGTTGCAAAAATTTTACTCCTGCATCACATGCTGCAGCAATCAACTTGGATACGGCATGTGGTCCGGGTGTTAAAAAGAGGCCCTCTGAAACCTGTTTATATGGAATTCCAAGCTCATCCCATATTTTTTGTGCTGGGGCTCTAACTGTTACTGGATTCATCATGTAGCCTCCAAGCCAATAGCCTCCACCTAGATAGTTGTTCTGCTCAATTACTAGTACCTTGAATCCCATTAATGATAATTCTCTACTTGCAGTAAGTCCGGCAGGACCTGCGCCTATGACTATTACATCACTATCTGATCTGTCAATTAATACTGAATGAAACTCATTTGCTATTGCCCGTGTAATCTCTACCTCCCTTAAATCAGAAAAAATCTTTGGTGCTTCATCACTAAGAGTTGCTTTCTGCATGAAAAAATCTCCTCCATTTTGCACATTAATAGTTTGCTCATCCAAGAAGAAAGATACGCCAATTTTTTAAAGTTTGATTGGTATAGAACAGTATATTTTGAAAAGACTGTATCTTTCAATAATCACTGGAACCAGAATTGGCTTAATTGTTGTTGTAGTATCAATTTGTTCTTTATGGTAACACCACAGACGTTAGCAAACAAGTCTACTGGAGACTTTATGGATTTTTGTGAAAACGTACTTGATTTCTAATCCTTGCCATATGCTTGCTTATGAGTGCCGACTCTGCGGAGCTCTATTGTGTTATTGGAAAAATCAACGGTGTAGATAATTCTGTTGCTCTTATCGAGATTGTAGGCATGTACTTTTAAACTTGATTTGTACTCGCCTAGTTTGATGGGGTTTTCAGATCTTACCAATTCGTCAAGTGCCAAATCTATCCTTTTTTGTAAATCCGAACTCAATAACTTGTATTGTTTGATAAATTTCTTGTTTGGTGCGAGTAGCCACAATTTAACTATGTAATTCTTTGAGTAGTTCTTCTAAATTACTTCGTTTTGTCTTACCCTTGGTTTTATCATCTTCGTATTCTTTAATGTCTGCTATCTCCTCTGGTGTGAGATCGTCCACTGTTTCTTTGGGTTTCTTTGTTACTCGTTGCAATGTTATTTAGATGGCGTTCACTATATTTCAATATAGTGGAGCATAACCATGTATCACCACAATAATCTTGATTGTAACGATTGTTTTGTAGAGTAAAAGATATTCTATCAATTATCGTAAATGAGTAAAAAATGTACGTATGCAATGAGTTAAATTTAGACCACTGGATTGCAGTTGACTAGAAAATATTAGGATCATGGAAAAACAGACAATGGGAACTTAATGTGTATTTTTACTAGCTAAATAGTTTGCTCAGTTTGTAAACGCGTCCTCAAAAGCCTTGATGCATTCTCTTATGTGCATCTTCTTTGGAGGGTTTTTGAATGCATATGCAGAAATAATATCTGTCTTTACAAACTCCTTGTTTGATATTGCCTTCTTTGCCGCTCTTATGGAATCAACTATGACATTGCAGCCGTTTGTGCTGTCGTTTGTTCGAAGTGACAAGTCAAGCTCAACTGGCGAGCCAAGAAATCCTTTTGCTTCCATCCAATAGTAACTTACCCTGGAATCTCCAAGCTGTTCTGCATATTCTGTAGTTCCGGCAGTTGACATGAAGGGAACTGGTGACTCGATTGCAATTGATTCTGTCTTGATCAACCTCTTTCTTTCTCTTGTCTCCTCTGCCATGGTATTTTGTGTATCCTGATTGCCACCGACATCAAGCTGGTATGCTTTTTTCAAGTAAATTCCTCTGCTTGTCATAAAATCTATCATGCCTCTATGAAATGCAGTGCCACCAAACTGGCTCATGAGATCATCCCCCAGTATGATAAGTCCTTTTGATTCAAATTCTTTTCTTGCCTGGTCTGTGCAAGTCTTGGCGGCAGTTGCATTGAAAAAAGAACATCCTGCATCAAGTGCAGCCATAGCATATTTTCCACTGCTTTTTTCCATTCCTGATGATATGACGTTTACAAGAAAATCCGGTTTTGCTTTTTTAAGAGAGTTGACAAATTCATCATAACTTGCTGATCTTATCTGACCATTTTTTGAAATGTGTGGGGGCGTCACATCTTCTGTAATACCGGGTTGGACTGTAATGTCTCCAAAGTCTGACTTGGTTTTTACCAAACTTGAAATGTTTTTTCCAACTTTTGATGCATCTATGTCGTACGCAGCAACAATTGTAAAGTCACTCAATGAAATTCCTCCCACTTTTGGATGCCACAGGCCTTCGATTGAATTTTTGTAAAACTCTAAACCTCTTACAAGTGTGCTGGAAACATTACCTGTTCCAACTAGGGCAATACTGATCTTATTTGACACGCTGTTTTTTTCTTGCCGGTGATCATTTAACTCTTTTCTGATTCTTTACAGATGCATATTTTCCTTGCACCAATCACATGCAAAATATGCAACTTTTGCCATGATTGTACTAAATATAGCGAAAATTCCCATAATACAAAATTTATATGCTTTCTGAAGACAAGCTATCAATAATTGAGTAATACCAGCGTTAGCCAATCAAAACCCACTAGTGCACCAAAGCACAAGATAAACTGGGGAAGGTTAGAAGAGGCAGAAAGATTTTCAGAACTAGTAAAACTATATCGACAAGGAAAACTAGACCGTGATGATTTTCGAAAGTTTAGGCTGCAACATGGAGCCTATGGCAGCAGAATGAGTGATGATTACAGCATGGTTAGACTAAAACTTCCGGCAGGTGAAGTTTACTCTGAACAACTAGAAAAAATTGCAGACCTCAGCGAGCAATTCTCAATAGGTAGTGCACATGTCTCTACCAGACAAAATTTCCAACTTCACTGGGTTGCACTTGAAGACGTATCAGAGGTTCTAAGGGGGCTTGCAGAGGCAGGAATGACAACAAGAGAAGCATGTGGAAATTCTGTTCGCAGCATAATGTGCAGTCCTCTTGCCGGTGTCTGCCCAGAAGAGGTCTTTGACCCAACTTCTTATGCAGTTGCAGCAACCAAGTTCCTTTTGCGCAATCCATTGTGCCAGTCACTTCCAAGAAAGTTCAAGATCAATTTCACGTGTTGTGAAAAACACGGCATGGCAAGAATGGTGGACATTGGACTGATTCCACAACAAGGCGAAGTAAACGGCAAACTCCAACGCGGATTTAAAATATTTCTTGGAGGCGGACTTGGTGCACAATCCTTTGTTGGTCACCAGCTGGAGCCGTTTACATCAGAAGATCAATTGCTGTATACTATTATTGCTGTGATTAGAATCTTTGACAGGCTAGGAAACAGAGACAACATGGCACGAGCAAGAATGCGTTATCTTGTAAACGAAATGGGATGGGAAAAATTCCAAAACTTGGTACTAAAAGAGAGGGCAATGATCAAGATGCTTTTATCTGTCCTGATAAAACTCGAAGTTGACAAGACTCAAGAACCTATGCGAAAAATATCTATCAATTCCGAGATGCCATCAGTTCCTCAGGGATATTCTAGATGGGTAAAGTCAAACACGTTTAAACAAAAACAACCTGGATTTAGTTGTGTATTTCTTACGCTAGAGTCAGGTGATGTGACATCAACTCAACTTCGTGCTATTGCAGAGATGGCTCGAGAGTTTACTGCAGACGGGCAGATACGAAACGGTTTTACACAAGATATGGTATTTCGATGGGTCAGAGACGAGGACCTCCCAAGAGTTTACTCTAAACTCTTAGAAGTCGGTCTTGCAAATCCTGGTGCACTCACAATGGCCTCCGTTGTTGGATGCTCTGGAACAACATCATGTAACTTGGCACTGACAAACTCACACAGATTGGCAAAAGAAGTACAGCGAAAATTCATCGAGCTAAAAATTGACGAGGACGACGATCTACGAAATTCCACAATAAAAATAAGTGGCTGTCCTAATTCTTGTGGTCAACATGAAATTGCAACAATTGGATTCTATGGTGGGGGTGGAAGACTTGGAAAAGATATGTATCCATTGTATACTATGTCACTTGGTGGCAGGTCTGATGAGGACACCATACTTGGTCACATGTGTACCAAGGTTCCGGCAAAAAGAGTAATTCCGACAATTCTAAAAATAGTGGAGATATTCAAGTCTGACAAAAAACAAGGTGAGACACTTGACCTGTGGATACGTCGAGTAATACAAGGTAATGGAGGTCCAAAAATAAAATCCATTGATGATATCAAAGAGTTACTCAAGCCCGTTGTCGCAATACCTTTGAAAGACAAAGATTCGGACTTTTACGCAGATTATGGAAATGATGGAAGCTATCACACCAAGACAGGAAGGGGCGAATGTGCGGCTTGAGCAAAGAAAAAACCACTCGTGTTACAGTTGAAGCCGACAAACTACGTTCTGAAATTCGAGATAAGAGTGTCAAAGTTCTTGATATTCGAAAAGAAGAAGATTACAAACAAGGCCATATCCCAGATGCGATAAATCTTCCACTTGCAAACCTTCTTGCAGATGACAGCCCGGAAAAAGTTCTCCAATATGTACAGTCGTTTGGAATTGGAGATGAGACTCGTGTAGTAGTATATGATGATACATTTGGTGCACTTGCATCACGAATTGCATGGACACTTGAATATATCGGCCACGAAGATGTCTCACTTCTTGATATTACATATGGTGCATGGAAAAAGCTGGGCCTTGAGGTGAATTCACAAACACCAACTCTGGTGAAAACAAACCACTCGCTAAAGTTACAGCCACAAATTCTTGCAACCTCTGATTATCTTGTTCCTGCCAAAGAAAGGGGAGCAATATTAGTAGATAATAGGGAACGACTCAATTATCTAGAGCAACACATCCCAGGCGCAATCAATATGCCCTACAGAATGCTTGCATCAGGGCAAAATATACTGAGACCGAAAGAAGATCTACGCAGGATGATTCAAAATAGGAACATTCTCCCAGACTCTGAAATAATCACATATTGTGGAAGTGTAGGTACGCTCTCAGGACTTGGATATTATGCACTAAAGTCACTTGGGATGCAAAATGTAAAACTCTATGTCCGCTCATTCAAAGAGTGGAAATCTCTTGAAAAACCAATAGAACAGCAAAAGGATGCGAACTATTGGGACTTGTCTGCAGAATAAATCAGGACTGTCCGGCAGATTCTGCACGAAGTTTCTTGGTTATCATGGTTTCTATATTATCAAACAAATCAATTATTTTTTGCTTGTTTACTTGGAGATATTCGGTGCCCTTGTCAGTGAGTCTTACCTTGTACAGCCTGATGTCTCTGTGCTCCTCGAAAAAATATTCGATCATCTGACTGCCCTTCTTTGACGGTTCTATGAACACATCAAGTTTCGAAATGATTTCACTGATGTCTCCTTTCTCAATTGATGTCTTGGCAGCATGAACAGCCTCGTTTATCTCCTTGAGGTTTTGTATGACAATTGGTTGGGATTTTTTTGTAGTTCCAAAGAAAGTTTTTCTCTCAACACCAATCTTTTCAGCAAGTTCTGGAACAATTTCATATTCTTCCACTTTTTGAAGTCCGAGACTTTTCTCTGTCTTGGTAAGTAATCCCTTTTCAATTAGTTTTCTTGCAGCGTCTTCTACTTCCAGCTTACCAATCATTGTGGTCCAGACAATCTGTCCGACTTTGTGATATCCCTGTCTTACGGATTCCAGCACGACAACTTCAACAATTCTTCTATATCCGTCATCTGCCCTGATGTTCTCAAAATCTTTGTCCTTTACTGCTTTTCTTGCATTTTTTACATCTATCTCAATTGCACGCTTTAGTGCCTCAATTGCCTCTGGTATGTGATTCAACAAAGAATGATAACATGCCTTGTTGTACCATGACATTCCATCCATGGAATTGGAATCAATTGCCTTTTCTACACTGTCTAATGCTTTATCATAATTTTTCTGCCTATAGTAAATCAAGCCTTTCAAGTTCCACGCCTCGGCATTTGTCACGTCAATCTCATGGACTTTGTTATAAGCCTCCATGGCACTTGACATGTCATTCATGTGAAAACGGGTGTATCCTAGTTTCAGAAGAGATTCAATGTGTGTTGGATCGATTCGTAAGGCGCCCTCAAAAGCCACCGCAGCATCATCCATTCTCTCGTCTGCCATGAGGGAAATTCCCTTTTTGTAGAGTTTGTTTCTGTTATAGTTGGAATCTGTCAGTTTGGTATTGGTAGGTTCCTCTGACTTTGTTATCTTAGTTGCAGGCTCTTCTTTTTTATCTCCAAATAGTTTCTTCACGGTCAATAAAATGTGGATTAGCCGTAGATAAATAGATTAGTTTGAAAATTAGGCAGTAACGAAAGGTAGAAAACAGTTTCCAAATGTGTCTAAAAATTCACAAATGGGCTTTATATCATATTGAAAATACAAAAATACTTAGGAATTAGACGTAGAATATGTCATCAAAAGATAATACTATCGAGGTCTCAGGTGAATCTCCTTTTAAGATCCCGTCTGGTGTCTTTGAGGTACAAATTGCACTCTGCGATGCTTCCCCATCTGCCGATGATGTCAAGAGACGAAGCTTTCATGCTTTGTGGAAAGATAACTTTCATCTTAGGGTTAAAGACAAAAAATTTTCTCAGGTTTTGGGCTCTATAAAAAACCCACTACCATCATCTGTGTTTCAGAGAGGACTAGTCTGGGTTGTTGTAATAGACCAGTTCTCATCATCTTATACTAGTTTTCCAGTTGATGTTCCGCGAATAAGTTCTGGCTATGTTGAACCAGCCACGGAACCAGAGGCGACTAGATATACAAAATCGGATTCTGATACAAGACCAAAACAAACCATGGAACATTTTACAAGCGAAAGAGGTTACCGTGGTCCCTCTGGTCCTATGGGTCCTGCAGGTCCTATGGGTCAACCCGGCCCGATGGGCCAACCCGGTGTATCCGGTCCTCCGGGTCCAATGGGCATACAGGGTGACAAGGGTCCACAAGGTCCTGCTGGAGAAAAAGGTGACAAGGGTCCGCCTGGACCGCCTGGCGACAAGGGTGACAGGGGAGACAAGGGTCCAATTGGTGATAAAGGAATTACTGGTGACAAGGGTCCTCCTGGGCCGCCCGGTCCACATGGTGATAAAGGACCTCAGGGTATGCCTGGCGACAAGGGTGACAGGGGAGACAAGGGTCCAATTGGTGATAAAGGAATTACTGGTGACAAGGGTCCACAAGGTGACAAGGGTCCACGTGGTGATGAGGGAGAAAAAGGAGAGCGTGGAGACAAGGGCGACAAGGGAGACAAGGGCGACAAGGGACTCACAGGAGAGATTGGTCCGGTTGGAGAAAAAGGCCCTACTGGTCCGCCAGGTTCTACCGGTGATAAAGGAATTATTGGTCCGCCTGGAGAACAGGGTCCAAAAGGTCCAGTAGGTATACCTGGCGACAAGGGATTGTCCGGTCCACAAGGTCCACAAGGTGACAAGGGACTAACCGGTCCACAGGGTCCGCCTGGGGAAAAAGGTCCGCAAGGGCCACAAGGTCCTGCGGGGGAAAAAGGCCTTACGGGAATCCCCGGTCCACAAGGCGACAAGGGACCAAGGGGGTTACCTGGTGCTACTGGTGATCAAGGCCCCCGTGGTACGTCTGGTCCCTCTGGTCCTCCAGGTCCTCAAGGAATACAGGGTCCACAAGGTGAAAAAGGTACAACTGGTCCGCAGGGTGTTCCAGGTGACAAGGGTCCGCCTGGAATTCAAGGAGTTCCGGGTCCTCCTGGTCCGCAAGGTCCACAGGGACCTCCAGGTGACAAGGGTACTCAGGGTGTACAGGGTCCACAAGGTGACAAGGGACTGACAGGTCAACAAGGCCCACAAGGTGACAAGGGTCCACAAGGTACGCAAGGACAACAGGGAATTCCTGGCGAACAGGGTCCACGAGGTCCTCCAGGACCTCCAGGTGACAAGGGTCCAACCGGATTCTCAGAGCAAGAACGTGCTTTGATAACTCAACTGCTTGAGATTTTGTCTTCGAAAAATGTGTTGACGACAGAACAGCAAATAAAATTAATGAGCTTTCTTTACTGATATGTAAATAACTCAGATGGCATAATCGTTTACAAAAAAATGATAATTAACAAGCATTCTCATGATGCCACTTGGTCGCTGTTTCCTGTACTGATCCTTGTTTTTTTCATTAAATTATTTTCGGTTGATCACAATGAACAAAAGATTCATTATTCATTACGTGCAAGTAATACAAATGTGGCAATCGGAGAGCGAAATAAACTGTTGAGACGTGGTAAAAAACAAGAAAAACAATATCACCGATAACCATGATGAACAGATTGAGCGTCTGTTCGTTCTGGATCTAAGGCAACAAGCAACAGGAAACAAGGAATTAAGAATGAAAAGAAGCAAAAAATACTGGGCAGATTTGATGTAGAAAATTATTCACATATTCTATACCCGATCGAATTTGCAATAGCATCATACCATGTGGAAAATCCTAACATTACAGATGAGATGTTGTTAAAAGAAATCATGTCGTTTGGAAGCAGATACCGCGATGAACAAAATGATGCCGGTAATGACATGTGGAAAAAAATAAAAATTGACAATGTTACTAACAAGAATTCAAGACAGACGAAGATAAAAGATGGTCTCACAATAACACTCAAACAAGCTGCCATTCAAGGCCTCAAGGAAGGCCCAATCACAAGGGAGGAATTCCTTTCATGTCTTGGATATGTTGCACATTGTATAGATAACAGATCCTGGATACCGGAAGGCCGGGGCTATCTTGATTGGATTACAAATTAGTTTGGTTTGCTTGAGGGTAGAAAAAAGCAAGAGTTTGACTATTTTTATGAAGAAATTTCTAAAATATTAGGAATAGAAAAGGGTCTTCTCAAAGATGAACATTACACCTGAAGAGGAAAAAGAAAAAACAACATATCGTCAGAAAGAAAAATTCGAATAAGATGTGCAACCCTCAAATAACTCAATTTGTTTTCAAATGATATGAGTATATCAAAAGAAAAAATAGAATTCAAGATGCTAGATCATCAACGAGTGGGAGAGGACCACGTTACTTTCAAGCTTGAAGATGGAACCATTGTAAAGGTAAAAGTTGATCTTGATAGAGTTGGGATTGCAGCAAACTACAAAAATCCTGATGGCACACCACATTATGCTGTAAATGCATCGCTGAAGTTATCTATAATTCCTAATGAAAGAAAATTTTTCGTAGAGCCTGATGCAGTAAAAAACAAATCGTCATCCCCACCAGGCCAAATGTTTAGCTAAAATATTACAGATTATCGCTTACTGGAAGCGATAATCTGTTTAAAATTTTATCTTCGTCTTTTTGAAGCTGTTCGCTTTGCAGCTGATCTTCTCTTTGGAGCACTTCGCTTAGGAGCAGATCTTCTCTTTGGAGCGGATCGCTTTGCAGCTGATCTTCTCTTTGCAGCTGATCTTTTTTTAACAGCTCGTGTTGATCGTTTTGCCATTGCACAATTGTTGAATTTACTAGTTTTTCTATTGTAGCACTTAAGAAAGTTACACTAAATGATGAGTAATTAGACACAATTTTTTTCATAAAAAACTAATTTTTTGATCAAAAATTTAGTAAACTGATTCTGCAGATGGTCTTCTTCCTTGTAACCATGATGTCTGACCACACTCTGTACATTTGTATTGTCTTCTTCTCTTGTATGTTGCCATGTTTGGCATGAAAATAATTTCTTGTTTTGTTTTGGAAAAACATTTCTTACACCATCTGTATTCGTTTTCTTCCATGATGTCAAAAGATGCTTATGGCACAAAAGAGTTTTTTGCTATTTTGCTTTGATTATTGTGAGTACATCTTCGTCTTGTAAAACATGATTTATGCTGACTCGCTGCCCACCAAACTTTACACTCTTTCCCCACACAAGTGCATATCTGAAATCTTTTTTGAGATCACGATGAAGCTTGTTGCATATGTCCAGTACGGTAGAATTATTTCTTGTTATCAACGGTTCCTTGTAATCTGTCTCACCGCCTTTTGGTCTCATATAAATTCTGATAAAGTCTAGTTTCTCAAATATGGTATCTTTTAGCGCAGTTATGTTGATGTCAGAGTCTGCAGAAATCGGAACAAATTTTGACTTTGATTTTTCCTGTAATTCGTTTACAAAACCCTGGTTCACAAGATCAATCTTGTTCATTATTGTGAGAGATTGGACGTAAAACTTGTTGCCCGAAATAAAGTCTGTTATCTGGTCAGCATCAACATCCTCTCGAATCAAGACTCTACCATTATTCATACCGTACAGCCTAAGTATGTCCTTCAGTAAACTAATTGACATCTTTGTAAGTGGGACCTGCTGACTGACTGCGATTCCACCATCCCCTGTTTTTTCAATTACGATATCTGGGGGCTTCTGGTCAAGTCTAATTCCGATGTTTCCAAGCTCTGTCCTTATAACATCTTCATGATATGGTTGAAACACATCCAGAATTATCAACACAAGATCTGCACTTTTTGCAACTGCTAGAACTCTTTTTCCAAGGCCCTTGCCAGTTGATGCACCCTTGATGATTCCAGGCAAGTCCAAGATCTGAATCTTGGCACCCCTATGCTCCATCATTCCGGGAACTACTGTTGTTGTTGTAAACTGGAATGCACCAACCGCTGATTTTGCACCGGTCAACCTGTTGAGCAACGTTGATTTTCCAACACTTGGTAACCCAATGAACACCACCGTTGCATCACCTGTTCTTTTAACATCAAAGCCTGCAGAGCTTCCACTCGATCTTGATTTTACATCCTCTTGTTCTCTTTTAAGCTTGGCAAGCTTTGCCTTGAGAAGACCGACGTGATGTTCCGTAGCCTTGTTTATCTGTGTCTTTGACATCTCGTCTTTAATGGCCTGGATTTTTTCTGGAATTCCCATCTTCAGAATTAACACTATTCTGCTGAATAAAATCTTACTACTGGTGTTTACACGTGATTTTTTATGTCTTGATGTATTGCAGAAACATATTGCCGAAATAAACCATGGCAAATGCACTAGCTACTCTTGCAATACTCATTGATATGAAAAATTTTTTGAAACTATATTTTTTCACTCCTGCAATTACCGTCACAATCTCTGTCAATATTGGAACCAAACTAAGAGCGAAGATTATACTCCATCCATACTTGCTTAGCCATATGACACTCTTTTGTTGCTGCTCTTCTCTGTGAGTCCTTTTCAAAATCTTGTAAACCTTGCCGCCGTCATACCCAATGTAATATGTCAGAATTCCACCTATTACGGAACCAGATGACATTATGATGAACACCATTGCTTCACTTTGACCGTTCAGAAGCAAGGCAGTTGATGTGACTACGATTGGAAATGGCACTATTGAAGCAAAAACTGCATTGAGAAAAAGACCAGTCAATCCATATTTCACAAAAAACGGATTCTCAAGTATGGGCTTTAGAAAATCAATTAACACAAATTAGAACAAAATCTACCCACTAATAGCACTACCTGATTTTTTAAAATGATTTTGAGATCTTGCATGTTTTTGAATACAAAATACTGTTTTTCTTTTTGATATATGCAATTCTTGTTGCGGGGATAATCTCAAAGTTTTCAGACCGTTTTAAAAATTCTTCAAGTGTTACCTCTTTTGTTGTACCACGATCAATGTATCCTACAATATATGATTGAGGTTTGTCATTGTATATGGCCTTGCTGAAAATCTCGGCAACTATGCCTTTTCTTGCCACGCTTATTTTATGGGACTGAACTATTTTAGATAGCAGTTATTATGACCCATATCATACGTGATTTTGATGAAACCAAAGATATTTGCAATAGATATTGATGGCACCATTACTGACAACAAGGGAGGAAGAGTTGATCTTGACGCACTTGGTGCATTACGATATCTTGTAAAACTTGGACACAAAGTAATCTATGTGACTGGAAGATCTTCTATCGAGGCTTATGTGTTATCAATATTTGGCGGAACCACAAGAATCGCGGTAGGTGAAAATGGTGGTATTATAACTTCAGGACCTAATGAACACAAGTTAATTGGCAACAAACAAAAGTGCTTAGACGCATTCGAATTTCTTAAAACAAAAATTCCTGAAGCAATAGAAAAGCCAGTCTTTCCAAGAATGACTGAGGTGGTGCTTGAAAGAAACTTTGATGTGAATATTGGAAAGAAACTTTTTGCTGACAATGACCTTGGCGTAACTCTTACCGATAGTCAATATGCATACCACATAAATTCCAAGGGTGTAGACAAGGCAAATGGATTTGTTGAAGTAATGAATATGTTTTCTGCAAGAAAAGAAGATGTAATTGCAATAGGGGACAGCGAGACTGATGTACCGCTCTTCAAGTTGGCAGGAACAAGTGTAGCACTTGGAAATGCTCCAAAAAATGTCCAGTCTCAAGCAACCTTGTCTGTTCTAGGACATCAGGGTGATGGCATGATTGAGGCATTAGAGGCAGTACAACTACAATTGTTGGTAGAATGATGATTACATGACGCTACGATTAGTCTATGATGAAATTAGGTTCGGTGTAAAACAAGCCTGTCATAAACTTGGCTATCCAGAAATAGAATTTGATGTATCAGAGGCGTCAAGGCCAGAGTTCGGAGATGTGAGTTGTAATGTTGGGTTTTTGCTTGCAAAGACACTAAAGAAAAGACCACTTGATATATCCCAATCACTTGCAGAAGAATACAAAAAAAATCTTGGCGAATATGTTTCCGAAGTCTCTGCGCATGCATCTGGATATCTAAATTTTGTTGCAAACTACTCATTACTTGTGCCACAGGTAGTTCATTCATCACTTCAAGCTAATTATGGCTCAATTAATCTTGGAAAAAATTCCAAAATGGTAATAGAGCATACAAGTGTAAATCCCAACAAGGCTTTACATGTTGGACATATCAGAAATATAATAATTGGTGATACGGTTGCCAGAATTTTACACAAGGCATCATATGATGTCAGCGTTCTAAATTACGTAGACGATTCAGGACTGCAGGTAGCAGATATTATTGTTGGTTTCAAGTATGGTGGATATTCTGATACTCCGCCAGATGATCAAAAATTTGATCACTATTGCGGTGATATAGTCTATGTAAAAACCACTGAAAGATATGAAACAGACAAGGCTTTTGCAGATCTGCGTTCACATGTGCTGCAAGAACTTGAAGAGGAAACATCGGATCTTGCAAAGTTTGGAGACGAGATAACAAGACGCGTCCTTGAAGAACAGCTCAAAACATGCTGGCGCCTTGGTGCTACATATGACTGTCTCAACTTTGAATCGCAGATAGTCCATTCTAAATTGTGGCAAGTTGCATTTGAAAAGATGAAATCAATGGGAATAACAGAGCTAGAACAAGAAGGAAAAAATGCTGGATGCTGGGTCATAAAAGCAGAATCGGAAGATGACAAGGTCTTGGTTCGAAGCAATGGAACTGCCACATACGTTGCAAAAGATATACCATATGCTGCATGGAAACTTGGAATTTTAGCAGACCCATTTTATTACAAACATTATGCAATCCAGAAAACAGGGCGTGTCTTGTGGCAGACAACGCTTGACTCAAAGCAGGCCACGATGCATTTTACAGGAGATCGTGCAATTACAGTCATTGATTCCAGGCAGTCAAGGCTTCAAAACATCATAACAAAGATAATGTCTGATTTCAAATCGAAACCTGATTCGTATATTCACTTGGGATATGAATCAGTCACCCTCAGTCCTGATACTGCCAAGACACTTGATCTTGATACTGGAGGAAAATCAGTGCAAATGTCTGGTAGGAAGGGAATCTATGTCAGTGCAGACTATGTACTTGACATTTTGAGTGGACGAACATTTGATGAGACAAAGAAGAGAAATTCTGAACTTGATGAAATGAGTCTTGTAAAAATATCAGAGCAGGTGGCAATCGGTGCATTGCGTTATGCTATGATAAAGCAAGATCTTGACAAGATAATTACATTTGATCTGACAGAATCACTCAGCTTGGAGGGTGACACGGGACCATACATCCAATACGCACATGCTCGTGCAATGAGAATCTTGGAAAAATATGGGAAGAGCCCGAATTTTGGGGCAAGCCTTGGTGATATTAACACTGTATATGAGAAAGACCTGATCAAAATCATTGGCAAGTTTGATCTTCATGTAGAAGATGCTGCAAAGAATCTCTCACCTAAGATAATTGCCAAGTATTGCTACCACCTTGCAGTATCTTTCAATACTTTCTATGAACATGTCAAGGTGTTGACTGCAGATTCTGAAGATGTCATAAATGCAAGACTTTGTCTAGTCTACTCTTTCAAGGAGACGCTTGCAAAAGCATTACAGCTTTTAGGGATTGACGCACCAGAAAGGATGTGAGATGTATTTGCCTCCAAAAAAAGCAATAATTCCAGTCATATTTGCAGCAATCGGTCTTGTCTCCACAACACTGGGAATGTTTACAGTTCACAAAGAACTGGTTTGGACTGGGGTGGGATTATGGGTGGCATCTATTGTATCTGGAAAGATGCTTAAAAGAAAACCAAAGACAGACAAATAAAATCTAGCCAAGTGAAAGAAAATTTCCAGGGTCAAGATATTTATCCACAGTTGATCAGGTTGAATTGTTGAAGAAAATAAAGCAAAACGACAATGTGTTATTTTTTTATAATGATAGTAAAAAATGGCTTATGAGGGTTACACCAAAACAAAAATTCCATACACATGTTGGAATCATAGACCACAAGAAAGTGATAGGAAAACCATTTGGAAGTGCACTTAAGACAAACAAGGGTAAAATAATTTTTGCACTCGAGCCTACTATCTATGATTATGTAATGAAGAGCCAACGCAGTACGCAGATAGTGTATCCAAAAGACTTGGGATATATTGCAGCACGAATAGGGTTGCAGAGCGGAAACAAAATAGTGGAGATTGGAACTGGAAGCGGTTCATTTACAACTTTTCTTGCAAGCATTGTAAAGCCAAAGGGTCATGTTTACACCTATGATGTAGACGAAAACTTTATGGCAATCGCACGAAAAAATATCGAAAAGGCAGGAGTTTCAAAATATGTCACCATGACAAAACTTGACCTCAAGACTGCAAAAAAAATGCCTCAAAAGGATGCAGATGTGGTAATAGTTGATCTTGGTGATCCGTGGGTGGTTGTTCCTCAAGCAAGAAAGATGCTCAAGGGAAGCGGTGCATTTGTTGCTATATGTCCTACTATGAATCAACTTGAAAAACTTGCGGCTGCATTGCGACAAAATGATTTCTTTGATATTGAATGTACTGAACAAATTGTAAGAACCATCGAGGCAAGAGATGGTAAAACAAGACACTCGTTTAGGGCAATAGGGCATACAACATATGTTGCATTTGCACGGAAGGTTATCACACCTGCTAGCTTGCGCAAAGTATTGATGCCGGTAGAGCAACCAGAGACTGAATCTGAGGAAGTTGATTCCTCTGAAGACGAAAGTTTATCATCTCTCAAAAAATAAAATGATTGTTGAAAGAAATTCTCCAATCGCAAGTTGTTAAAAATTTCATACCTACACGTAAGGCTATGTCAAGAAAAGGGGACAATGGCAAAGTACTAGTCATTGGTGGGAATTATCTTTATCACGGCGCTCCAATTCTGTCGTCTATTGCAGCACTGCGTACAGGATCTGATTTAGTGTATACTTGTGTGCCAAAGATCAATGTAATGGCAACACGTGCATTCTCCCCGAATCTGATTGTTGTACCACTGGTTGATGTAAAACTGACGCGTGGTTCTGTCCAGAAACTGCTTGGAATAATCCCAAAAAATCTTGATTCTGCTACAATAGGAATGGGTCTTGGGATACAAGACCGGGAGGCACTAAAGATTCTAGTACATTCTCTTCTTGACAGGGCAGTTGGATTATCCCTTGACGCAAGCTCACTTGTGCCAGAAATTCTTCCCGAGATTAAAGACAAGAAGGTAATTGTTACTCCTCATACCGGAGAATTTCAAAGGCTGTTTGGTGAACTGCCTCCTACTGCAATAAAACAACGCACTGGGATGGTTGAAAAACATGCAAAAGAAAACGGTGTGACAATATTGCTCAAGGGACCGACAGATATTGTTTCTGATGGTAAGCAAACATACTTGAATCCAAAAAACATTGCGGCAATGACTGTGGGTGGAACAGGCGATGTATTGTCGGGCGTTGTAGCGGCGATGCTTGCCAAAAATAAAAATCCTGTACAGGCAGCGTCTGCAGCGGTGTTTGTAAATGGAAAAGCAGGATATCTGGCTCAAAAAAAATATGGATTGCACATTATGGCAACTGATCTGCTGGATTTTATACCGTATTCTATGAAACCGTTTGATAGAGTGAAATAACTCATGCAAGAAAATTACGTTGACAAGAATTTTTCAAGCCTTATTTCGGATCTGCAGAAATTAATCCAGCAACCAAGTGTTTCTGCAAAAAATGTGGGACTAGAAGAATGTTCGAGACTGATTGTTCAGATGATGAGAAAGTCTGGAATACGTGCTGAGATACTCTATGTCAAAAAGGGTGTTCCGCCTGCAATATATGGAGAAGTCACGTCAAGACAAAATCCCGACAAGACTCTGTTGTTCTATAACCACTATGATGTACAACCTGAAGAGCCAGTTGAGCTATGGGATGACAAGCCGTTTAGTGGGAAAATAAAAGGAAACAAGATATTTGGCAGAGGCTCAGCTGATGACAAGGGAGAGTTAATCACAAGAATAAAAGCAGTTGAATCGTTTCTGAAAACAACAGGCGATGTACCATGCAACATCAAATTTTTCATTGAGGGGGAAGAAGAGATTGGAAGCGTACACATTGAAGATTATTTAAAAAAATACAAAGAAAAATTATCATGTGATGCAGTAATATGGGAGTTTGGCTATGTTGATGAACAAGACAGACCGATAATTAGTCTTGGGATGAAAGGATTACTTTACGTCGAGTTGTCAAAAACAGAGTCAATTCGTGATGCTCACTCAAGTCTTGCAGTGATAATAGAAAATCCTGCATGGCGGCTTGTTGGAGCATTGAAGACACTTCGTGATGATGATGGGAGAATATTGATAAAAGACTGGTACAAGGAGGTTGACAAGTTTACGCAAGAGGATATTAAAATAATTGCATCAGAGCCATTTGATGAACATTCGTTTAAAAAAGAATATGGGATAACAAAATTTGTCGGGAACAAAAAAGGGATAGCAATAAAAAAAGCTCTAGTGGGAGAACCAACATGCAATATTGCAGGATTTGCATCGGGTTATGACGGACCTGGTGCAAAAACAGTTCTACCATCAAAGGCTCTAGTAAAAATTGATTTTAGACTTGTTCCTAAAATGAATCCGAAAAAGCAACTTCTACGTCTGAAAAACCATCTACGACAAAATGGGTTTGGGGACATTCAAGTTACACTAATTCACGGCGAGGCAGCAGCTAGGACCGCAATATCTGATCCCTTTGTAGGTGCTGTAAAAAAGGCAGCAGATGCATCATTTGGAAGATCTATTCTTAGCGTCTCGTCTGCAGGAACAGGGCCTATGTTCTCGTTTGTCAAGTTTCTCCGCTCTCCGTGTATTGCAATAGGGAGCACCTACATATTTTCTAGGATCCACTCTCCAAATGAATTTGCAAGAATTGACTTGCTCAAAAAAACAACTAAATGCATGTGCAAAATAATTCGAAATTTTGCATCATAGTAGATTTTTTTACAAGATCATTTTTGAATAAGAAATCTGGGGATCTCTTGTCTCTGACCTGCTGATCTATGGTTAACTGCACAGAAAGGCCTTTATTGTGCTCATTTTGCAATTCAGACATGGCTTACATGTACATGCCAGGTGCTACTGCGGTGGGTATTGCATATGATGGCGGTGTTGTCATGGCAAGTGAAAGAAGGATCTCTTATGGCAATTTTGTCGTAAGCAAGAATACTAAAAAAACATTCAAAATTACTGATTTTGTTGGTGCATGCTGTGCTGGAATGGTTGCAGATATGCAAGTTTTAGCAATGCAAATGAGAGCAATGACAAAGATACGAAAGATGGAGATTAAACGCGAAATTCCGCCAAACTCTGTAGCTAAGATGATGTCTACTTTGATGTATGAACGACGTTACTATCCTCTTCTGACTCAAGTCATAGTTGGGGGAGTTGATGGCGACGCAGTAATCTATACACTGGACCCATTAGGCTCTGTTTTACCTGATGATTATGCTTCGGTCGGTACAGGTGCAGAGATGGCACTTGGAGTCTTAGATCAAGAGTTCAAACCAAAGATGAATGAAAAGGATGCAGTAAACTTGGCAGTAAAATCGATCAAGTCTGCAATAATGAGGGATAATGCAAGTGGTGACGGAATTGATGTACTTGTTGTCGATAAAAACGGTACAAGAGAATTCACAGCAAACTAGTTATTTTTTGATAATCTTTGCAGCTTCCCAATACTTGTCAGAAATGTAATGCAAATTCTTTACAACCTCGCCTTTTGTTATGTTTGACATTTCAGCACTTGACATCAAGGCTTTTCCAACTGCAAGAAATTTGTTGTGTACTTCGTCAACTACGCAGATAATGTCATCTTTTTGAAAATCTGTAAATTTTTTAATTCCCGGACGCATTACGTTTGCTCCGTTGCAAACAAACTTGATTGCACCTGCATCCACAATTGCTTTTGGAAATTTCTCCAATAATGCAGTCTCTGAAAGAAACGGAAGATAAGAGTCTCCAATTTGTATTGATGTTATGTTATCTCCTGTTATCAGGTGTGTATTATCATCAATCTCGTGCAATATCAATGTCTTTGATTTTGAAAGTTCGATGTGCCATTGTTTGGTCATCTTGTCAATGATTACTGAAATGTCACTCTTTGAAAGATTATGCGATTTCAATTCTTGACATTTCCTGTTTAATATCTAACAAATCTCTTAAAATTGAACTGGCGGTCTCAATGCCTCCTGCGCCACGACCAGTTATTGTCTGCTGGCCAGAATGCTCCGAGTTGAACGTTATGGCATTAAGGGTTCCGTTGACACACATAGGGTCATCAAGTGCTATCTCTCTTGGTGATACAACTAGGTCTCTATTGCACGATGCAATCAGTTTTATTGCACAATTATGTGCTGCCGCTTTTTTTACATCACCTGTTGTAACATCCCTAATGCCTGTTCTTTCGATGTCCTTTATTGTAACTTTCATATCCATTATCCAGTTGGCAAGTATGACGAGTTTGGCAGCAGCATCAAAACCGTCTATATCTAATGACTCATCTGCCTCAACATATCCTTTTTTCTTGGCATCTGCAAGTGCTGCCTTGAATGTAAGACCTGCTGCCATGTTTGTCAGGATGTAGTTTGTGGTACCATTTAGTATTCCTTGAAATGAAATTATTCTTTCTCCACGCAAACTATTCTTTGCATAATCCAATATTGGAGTTCCTCCTCCTACGGTTCCGCTGAATTTTAACTGGACCTGATTATATGTTGCAAGTTCAATCAGCGATGGAAATGCAAGTGCGAGCGGTCCCTTGTTTACTGTAATTACATGAAGTCCTTTTTTCATGGCACTTACAATATGTGACATGCCGGGCTCTGCATCTTTATAGTTACTCGGAGTGGTTTCTATAAGAACTTCCGCATCCATGCCGTTTATCATGTCAAGGCCATTTGCGTCTCTTTCCTTATTGTGATATTTTCGTATGTTTCCATATTTTTTCTTCATCTCTAACAGCCTGTTCAAATCAAGTCCAGCTGAAGATGCTGCAGAACCCTTTGAGTCAAAGACACCTACTATTCTTGGTTTCAATCCGTGTTTTGCATACAAGTCCTCGGATCTAGAAAGCAAAAGTTTTGCAAAACTTTGTCCCACTACTCCAAAACCAGATAATATTATTCTCAATATTTTCAAGACACATTTTGGCATTAATTAAGATTGACGAATTCTGAGATTGCTTTATTAAAGCATTGAAGAAAAACTATCGTGTGATCCCAAAAAAGTATCTTTATGCAGCAATATCTGGCATAGTTATAATTGCAATCGTTGTAGTCATTCAACTTGTTCCTCAAATGGCAAGTCCAAATGCTACTTCAAACCAAGTTGCATTTCTTGATTTCACATATGATGAGGAAAACTCTGATCTAAAATCTACTCTGGCATTACATCATATCAACATGACAAATCCCATCACGTTGAGCAGTGCAGCTGATATTAAACAATATTGTAATTTCATCACAGATCCAAAAAAACAAGCACTTGTCACACATTGTACATCTACAGTACTCAAAGACAAACAGGGAAATCTTGGTGACATTGATATGGTTGGTTCACCTAATGTTCCAGGGCTTGTAGTTGTGGCACTCCAGTTAGATCCTACCATGAGTGACTATGTTGCTGTCAAGACTGTATTCGGGGTTGTGCTAAACAGTACTGTTTGCCAATGCTGGGACAAGGAGAATCCTGGTGGGTATTCAACTCTTTCTGACATGATGGACGCATTACGAAACTTCCACGTAAATGGGAAACAACCGGATAGTACTACGCATACTGTACCTCTTGGAAACAAGCATTTTGAAATTGAGCTTTCTACAACTAAGGGTGGATATCTCTGGAAGCTTTTAGTTGCCAAGTAATTAATTCACCTTGGTTTACGAAGGTTGACGTGACTCTTTAATCTGGGGAAAATAGGTTTTGGTATTATCATTGCTTGAATATCTGTGGCTCTTACCACTTGGTTTTGTAGCTGGTGTCATAGGATCCATGGTAGGACTAGGAGGCGGATTTGTAATGGTTCCAGTACTGACATTTTTCGGGTTCTCATCAACACTTGCTGCAAGCGATAGTCTCTTTGCAGCATTCAGCAACTCGGTGGCATCAACTGTCTCATATGCTAAACAAAAAAGAATTTCATACTCGCTTGGAATAAAGCTTGCACTCTTTGCAATTCCTGGAACAGTACTCGGGGCATACATATCCGATGATGTATCATCTCAATTGTTCAAATTACTGTTTGGGGCTGTGCTGGTGTCATCAGGTGTGTATATTTACCTGAGAAGAAAAATGGAACCAAGAGAATACAACCTATCAAAGCAGATTGTGGTTCTTGCAGTCGGTGCAAGTTTTTTTGCAGGTATAATCTCCAGCTTGTTTGGAATTGGAGGAGGTACTGTATTTGTACCATTGATGGTGATTGCAATTGGATTATCCATGAAACTTGCTGCACCTACGTCACAATTCATCTTGATGTTTGTGGCAGCCTCTGGCATGCTAGTACACTCTGCGCTTGGTCATCCAAATTACTATGAGGCCGGAATACTCTCAATTGGCTCATTTGTAGGAGGGCTTGTAGGGAGTAGGTTATCTACACGTGTTGATGAACGAAAACTTCGCCTGTTTGTCATAGTTGTACTTGGTATCACTGCAGCTAAACTCATAATTGACTCGCTGACAAGTCCTTCTTGATTTGATATAGGTTTCTTTTTGAAATTACTATTACTTTTCCTTCTCCATCTTTTCCCTCGAAATCTACTCCTATCAAGCCAAACTCATCATTGATTTCACGTTTTTCAGAAATTACAAATTTTATCTTTAATTTATCATCAGTATGGAGAGGTTTCAGAAATCTAGTCTGCCTGTTATTCCAGTTTTGGTCCCCGTCAATTCCATAAAAAATTAGGAGATTGCCGTACATCTCTTCGAGTCTTGTAAACTCTCCTTCCATTTTTGAGAGTATGGCTCGACCTGACACCATCTTTTTTTCCTTGCCTGATTTAGTGTCTTCATAAATAATATTTTTAATTCCTGAAAACAAAAGATATGCATCAAGTTCTGCCAAAGATATGGAGCATTCCGAATAAAATTCGTCACCAATATTCAGATCTGCAAATTTTTTCATCAAGATCTTGTTTCGTCTGGATAGTAAATAATCTCTGCATTGTTTACTGATTTTCCGGACGTAAGATAACTAATTGCTTTCATGATGTTGTCATTGCTGGATTCTGTACCATCTACGCTTCCTGGAAGCACTAGGTATATCCGAAGTCTTGATTTTAGTACGTCGCTGAGCTCTTGGTTCACAGTTGTTGCAAATGGTCTAAGTGCACCCCTGAATACCTCCACTCTTGCTCTGTCTACTCCTGTTGTCTTACTGCCTGCTGGCATGTCTGGTCCTATGATTATCATGTTTCCTTCCTTGCCCTTGAAAAGCGGCGGATTTTTTGCTCCTCCTGGAACAAAGATGCCAAGTGATTCCTGCATGAAAATAGCTGGAGTGTTTATGAATTTATCAACCAGGCCATCCCAGTCTTTTCTTGACAAGTCCACTAGATTACCGATTTGAGGAACTTTGCCTGTCATGTAGATCACATTGCCAATTGGTCCGACCTTTTGTGTTGCAGTGTTTAGCATTCTCTTTACGTTTTCTTGGCTTGTAATGTCCATCACATGAGAATGAAATTTTGCCAGCCTTTCTTCTGCGATCTTGGGACTTGTTTTTGAAATCAGTATCACTGTCTTTCCTCCAGCATCCTCTATTTTTTCAGCCAAATGTTTGGCTCTTATTACATCTGATTCATCAGTTGCATCCAGTGCAAATACTGTAATTTTAGAACCAAAATCTGGCTGTACATCTGGTATGGAACATGCAATGTGTGGCTTGACTGGATAAAATACGCGGTCGCCAGGTATCACCTTGCCATTTAGAATATGTGATATGTTGTCATCACTAAGCATCAGAACTGTTTCTGCAACTTGCTGCTGTGTCAAAAACTGTTCATCAGCAATCATTTTGCTTGTGTTGTTCTGGACTTTTTCTGCAATCTGCTGTATCTTTGCTAGTAGTGCAGAAATGGTACTGACAAGTTTTTTTATGTCTGATTCTGCTGTGATTGATTTTAATTTCGCAAGTTTATCTGCCGCCTGTGAAATTCCATTTTTTACTGTTTTTTCATCTTCTCCAAGCAATGGAAGTATGTCATTGTTTACGGACTCGACTTCTTCTGGTGTGAGGTTTTCAAAACCGCTTACTCTCATAAATTCTGCCGCTGCTTTTGGATATACTGTTTTGTAAATCCTGTCAGAATGGACGGGTCCTGGATTTGTTGCAATTGATATAATTTTTTTGTCAGTAATTTCCCATGACATTGCCTCAGCAAGCCTATTCTTTGCTCCTTGTGATGCAGTGTATGGACTTCTAAACCTGTATGGCCTTTGTTCGTATGGGCGCTCTTCTGTAAAGAATGTGGATATTGTAACTATCTTGGAACCTGGTTTCATTGTCTTGATTGCCTGAGATGATGTCCAAAATGTACCTGTGAGATGAATTCCCACTGTGCTCTTAAATTCTGAGATTGGGGCATTTGCAAAACAAGTGACAGGTCCTGAGACTCCTGCATTGTTTACAACTATATCCACTGCACCATGTGATTTTTTGAGATCTTCGAACATCTTTGAGACTCCATCCTCGTCACTTACATCAACACCTGGGAAAATTTTTACAAATGAGTTACTCTTTACTGAAGAAATTATGCGTTCTAGTTCTTTTGCTGTCTCTTCTAAAGGCTCTCTCCTTCTCCCCAATATGACAATGTTTGCACCGTTTTCAGCAAATTTTATGGCTATTGCTTTTCCTATGCCGGTTCCACTTCCTGTAATTACTATGATCTTATTTTGAAATTTTAGCATGGATGTCTACTTGGATGATTCTGTACTATTTATTCGATTATGCTTGTGATGGTATGACAATTAGAAAATATGTTTGGATCTAGTGGTTCTACAAAAGATCATACAGACATATTTATTTGTGGGCTGGATGGAACACCCTTATGCATGATTCGGAATCTGACACTTTTCAACCAGTAAACAAAAATGTAGAGTTTTCACAAGCCTTGAAACAAATTGGCGTTGACGCTGAAGCAAAAGAAATCGACACGGATGAAGTAGAAAAAGAAAGTTGTTATTCGAAATATTTCAGCAGTACGTCTTCCATGGTAACAAACCTTGGAACAATTGCACTCAAGGGTTCTAACATTGATGTAGTACAAATAATTCAAAAAGGTTAACAAATGACACAAGATCTCAATCCAATTTCATGGGGTGCTCAAGATAGATATCAAGCACACTTTATTGTAAAATCTCACCGTAATATTGCAGAAGATGATTTTCTTGCTAGGTCAAAGTTGCAGACAAAGGGACACTTTGCATCAAAGAGAGTTACTGGAGTCACATGGGTTGGGGGCTCTCTTGCAGATATCCTGAATGCTGATGACACTCTTCATAACATGATGATAAAATTGTCATACGCTGATGCACATATTGTTGTAGAGCCAACAAAAGCTGGGATACGAATTTACGGCAAATGGATGGATGGTAGTAATTTTTCAATGACAAAGGACCTGTTTGCAGTCTATGACAGGATTGCCCTTAATATAAGAAAATAGTCAGGCTCTCCACCAGTCCAAAGCTAAACAGTCCATTTTGTCGCCCTTTGGAATTGCAAAGATGAATTGTTTTCTCACTGTTGTTGCAAGTCTTCCAGCTAGAACTATGCTGGTCGCAGATATGGTATCCGTAGAATTGTATACTTGAAGCAAGTATGGGGCATGATCAATTCCAGGTCCCTTTTGGTATACTGCAAAATCACATCCAAACTTGATGCCGGGATTTACAATGTATCCCTTGTCACGAAAATCTTTGTAGACCGCATATTTTTTATCAAAATTGTGATATTCTTTCCTGCAAATATCTAGGAGATCTTTCTGTAATACTAGTTTTCTTGACTGATATACCTTGATCTTTGATTTTTCCTGTAAATAATATCCTTCAATCAAGTCCAAGATGAGCGGTACATTGATCTCATCAGGTTTTGGCTTTGCCATGCCGATTGGTTTTCCATAATATCCCTCGACAAAAAGTGCTTTAGAATCAGTAATGTTCCAAACTATTATTCTATTTTCAAGCAAATCGCCTTTCATGGAATTTCTTATTTTAACAATTGATTTTAGTGTTTACAATGTCAAAAAAAGGAAAAAGAATATCTTGAATTTTATAGGCTCAGAGCAAGTAAAATGAATGAATCTGACACTTGCAGTACCTTGTCCGACATTTCCTCTATTCCCTCTACCACATCTTTGAGTAAAAGCAGTTCTTTGGTTGTAGCAGTCTCATCAAGAACTCTGATGCTTAATGCTCTGTACTTGTCATCCACTTGTCTCTCTATCTTTTGTGCCTCGTGAGCCAAGTCAATTGCTACTGTGCTATTGTTGCTTGCAAGGGCTCGGATTATCTCATTTATCTTGTGAATCTGGTCTACTGCTAGCTCAACTAGTTCAGTAAGATCCTTGTCAAGTTTCTCCTTTTTGAGTGTGGCTGCCTTGATGTTTGAGAGTTTAAAGGCAATACCTGTGATGTAACCAGCAATTTCATCCATCGCATATGCTGAGTTCAGAAGGTTCTCACGGTTCATCATGAGACCTCCAACATCTGAAATTTCTCTAGTTATCTTTCTACGAAGAGCCTCTACTTCATCTTCAGTATTTTTTATTCTCTCCAGTAGTTGTTTTATTTCAGATTTGTCAGCCTTGATTATCAAACCTGGCAGAATTGATAGATCTCTGACTGCGTTGAGAATTCTGTTTATCTCGTCTTGTAAAACGGCCAAGGCCTTTCTCTTTGCCTGAACTTCAAGTTCTCCGCTATACATCTAGAGATTTTAGACTAGGTCTGCGGCTAATAATCCTTGCGTAAATCAGACTGGTGAAGAAAAATTTTTCACTATCTTATTTTTCATCTTGTACAACGCGTTTTTGACTGTTGTATAAAGTTACTATTTCATCAATATTGGTTGCATTCTCTGATGTTTTTTCAAATCTTATCTTTCCTGTGAACTTGGGGAATCTGAGTGCAAGTCCACTGCCTTTTCTTATCTTATCCATGGCAACTTTGTGAATTGGACTCAGTGTTATCTCTGACGCCACAATTTCTATTACAACTTCAGGCTCGAACCAGACATCTGCCTCCAGACCACTCTCAATTCTTGGATCCTTTCTGATTGTAATTTTATCTGAAAGAATCTGGTAGAACTGGTCAAGGCTGTCGTCCGTAAACCCAGTACCCACCTTACAGATACTGGGGAATGTATCTGATTTGTCATCATATGCAGACAAGAGTAGAGCTCCATATCTCCCAGTTCTTCTTCCTCTGCCATAAAATGCTCCCACTATTACCAGGTCAATACTATCCCCGAGCTCATTTCTGTACTCTCGTTTGAGCTTGAGCCAGTTGCTTGCTCTCGCACCTGCGCGATATGGGGAATTCAACTGTTTTAGCATTATCCCCTCACATCCTGCATTGATTGCATTTTCCAAACTGTCTTCTACCTCACTATCTGTCTTTACAAATACCATTGGCATTATTTTTGCAAAAGAGTCTTCTATTACATTTTTTTCTAATAGTTTTCTTCTTTGAACATATGGTAAGTCCAAACAACTTTTTTTATCCATTGATAAAACATCGAAAAAATTTACAGTGATGGGATACTCTTGAACAGCTTGGGCAATCTTGTATTTACGTCTTCGATGCATCAATTCTTGAAATGGTAGGAACTCGCCTGTATCATCATTCATTGCAACAACTTCGGCCTCCAGTATTACCTCGTCTGGCTTTAACACCTTACCAATATTTTCTACAATATCTGGATAGTAGTTTGTGATGTTTTCAAGGCTACGCGAGTATAATACAATTTTTTCTTCTTGTCTGTGGATCTGAACTCTTTCTCCGTCAAGCTTGTATTCTGATACAAATTCAGTACCCATTTTTTCACGGGCCTCTTGTGGACTCTTTACTCTTTCCGCAAGCATTGGACGAATAGGACTGAATATTGTGACCTGAAAATCTTTTAGAGACTCTAAACCATTTTCTGCAACTGACTTGGCTACCTTTCCCAAGTCACTGCAAACATTGTATGCATGCTCTAATGCTGGCCTATTTTCTTTGGATCCTGTGTATGCAACAGCTAATGCGTCAAGTATGGTATAGTCTGCAATGCCGAGCCTGAGATTTGAAGTTATTATCTTTGCAATAAACCCGCCTTCTATTGGGGTTGCATCATTTAGCAAGCTTGAGATATACTTCATCTTCATGTCCTGTGATCTTGCTCCTTTTAGCTCTGCAATTTTGTATAATGTATCATATACTCGTTCAACTGTAATGTTTTGACTCAGAAACGTTGTCTGGGTTTTTTGCTCAAGTATCTTTGAGGCAACCTGGCCAAAATCTCCCGTATCTCTATATTCGTCTTCTATTTTTTTAACTGATATGCCTGATGATTTTGATAGTGCCTTGATTGCAATTTTTTCCGCAATACCAATCTCTACTCCTTCGTGGTCAGGCCTTAGTTTTCCCTGTAAAAGATAGATGACTTTTGATATTATGTCAGACGGTGTAATCTTAAACAAGTCCACCAAATGCTGTGTCAACTCTAATCTTTTGGTTGTATTTTCCATGTAACCTAGAGTGTCTGCAATAAGAGAAAATTTCATCTGGGAATTCTCACAATATACAGGATGATGACATAAAGTTATTTCTTGTGTAAGTGTGCCTGGATTTTTAATTTGATTTCAGTAGACCGTTTGGATATTATTACATGAAAGTCGGAATATTCTTCAGAATCCAAGAACCTCTTATTTCTTTTCAAGAAGCCGTCAAAGAATACGCCGCCTATGTGTCCTACGTAAAGACCTGTGGCAAAATCTTCCATGTTTGTAATTGGCCATGTCTTTGCCTCTGATATTACCATTGTTGGATAATCCAGGGCATATGTTATCACGTCATTTAGATTCTTTTCTTCTATAACATCCAAACCCATGGTACAAAGCACTTTTTTCTAGTATTTAGAATTTCTCAAATTTTTTGTTCGTTTATAAATAGGGGTGGAAAAGAATTCCACATGGGCGGCGGTAAAAAACAATCTCCGGCACAGGCAGAAAAATCACAGACTGCCGAGTCTGCAAAGAAGGAAGGTCAAAAGAAGGGAGATAGAAAAGATCAAAAGCCACGAACCAACATATCTGTAATAATTGACGAAGGACAGGCCATGAATTTCATTAAAGGTGCCAAAGTTTTCACAGTTCAGGAATTGTCTAGACAAACGAATGTCAAAATTTCTGCGGCAAATACATTCTTACAGGCTCTGTTAAAGAAAGGAGCAGTAAAAAGAGTGGGTGGATATAGCGGACACCACGTTTACGTTCCAGCTTGAGTTATTGAAAATATATCTCCGGGTTTTACATTTCTCAAAGATTCTAGGTTTGTTGTTATCTTTCCAATTAATGTCATGGGTTTTGTACCTTGCATATCCTCGATGAAGAAACAGATTGAGCCATTTGCGGCAAGGAATGTGACGTCTCCCTTTTTGAATTGCGTCCTGAGTTTTTCTCCACCTGTTTTGATGTTTGTGTCAACATATGCTATGTCACTTCCCATCATGTGGGCATTGCCCTCTATCGGAATTGATCGAGTTATACCGCCAACTGTTTTTGGGGCCAAGTGACGCTTTAGTTCTAAATTGAGAATTGCTTTACCCTTTAAAGATAGGACAAAATCAAGCTTGGAAACAGAACCTGCACTCATTTTTGAGGACAAGGATTATGAATATATAACGTTTCTTTATCCAAACTCTCAATGTCGGATGAACCTGAGGAAGTAAGTGTAGATACCGAAGAGGTTCAACCAGTAGAGGAGGAAGAACCAATTCTAGCTCCTACAGTAGTTGAAACAACCGAATCTCCCTCTGAAGAAGAGGAAGAGGTCAAGCCTGGAAAGAAAGGCAAGAAAGAACTAAGCGCAGAAGAGATTGCAGAACAAGAGAGATTGCGAAAGATAATTGATGCTCGTGAAATTATTGACATTGATCCAGTACACGAAATTATAGAATATGAAATGACGGGTAAAGGCAAGATAATGATCGGCCCGCCAACACTCACAAGATTTGAAAAAGCAAGAATACTTGGTGCAAGGGCATTACAATTGTCTCTGGGAGCACCTCCTTTCATACCTATACCAAAAGACGTTGCCACATCACTTGATCTTGCTTATGCCGAACTTGAAAAGCGTGTAATTCCTATTACAATCAGGCGAGTCTTACCAAACGGTGACTTTCAAAATATACCTATAGATCTTTTTGACTGATGGATGATTGGTCGATAAGACTTTAATAGAATGCATAAATGGTGGTGGTAGAGTTTTGTTGAGTGGTGTAGAAAAAATCCAGTTGAATGATTCTGTGCATCCAGAAGGTCATATCGTAACAATTTACCAGCAAGACATAGTTCCATGTGCACTTGATCTTCTAACTGAACTTGTAAAATACAAGATGGTCACACTTTTGGCACGTGGTCAGTCTATACCTACTGCCGTAGCAGTTGCAAATATTGTAACTGAAAACATGATGAAAGGAAATTCAAAAATTCTTGACATTGTAGTAGATAGCGAGGAAGAAAAAGATCGACCACTTGTCTCAATTATTAAAATTACAGTATTGAAAACAAACTAAAAGGAACTACCCGATCCCTTCAAGAGCATATTTTCACATTCTTTGCATACTGCTTCATCTATGTTTGATTCAAGCTTGTGGTGTATGTCACATATCAATAAACTCGACTTGATGTAGTTACAGAGTCCTATGAATTTTGAAAGGCTTGCGGGAGTATATGCCATTTTTGAGGCAAGATTGTTTGATATATCATTGATCATATCTGATACCTCTTTTACAGATAGCAATTTGTTTATGAGAATCGGATCGCCTCTTGTTCCCCTGACATAATTGCTAATAGCTGCTTGGGTTACTCCTAATAGCTTTGAAACTTCCTCTTCTCTTATCTTGTGTTCTTCTATCAGCTTTTTTGCAAGTATTGCTCTGAGTGCAGGTATTAGGGTCTTGGTTTCTATCTCTGACGGAAGAAGCATATGAAAAAATGTTGTAATAAAATATTTAAACCTAGTCATATTTTTCACGATGACTTATTTTAGAGAGTGGAAAAGATCTTTTAATTGCAAGAAATACTGCAGCAAATCAAGACACTTGTAACAAAATCTGTGCAAAACCATGAGTGTGACTCTATTGCACTCTCTGGGGGATTGGACAGTTCAATTCTTGCTTCATGTGTGGACAGGAAAACTGCAGCATTTGTACTAATTGCAAAAGATTTCACCTCGACAGATCTGGTGCATGCACAACTTGCTGCAAAACTACACGATCTAAAACTTGACATCATAACTGCTGATGTAGACTGTCTTCTTTCTGCGGCAGAGAATACTATCAAGATACTAGGGGTGTTCAATCCGATAGAAATCCGAAACAATATTGTTGTATACCTTACAATGAAGGCTGCCAAAGAGTCTGGATTCAAGTCTATGATGACCGGTGACGGGGCAGATGAACTCTTTGCAGGGTATAATTTTTTCAAAAAAATGTCTACAAAAGACTTGGAAAAAGATCTGGAACGCATCTGGGACGTAATGCATTTTCCATCAAGGGCTATATCAAAATCAATTGGAATATCACTGCATACTCCATTTTTGGATGATGATGTGTCTGAATACGCAAAAAAGATCCCTCCTGAATTCAAAGTGCATGATGAAAAGGGAACAAAATATGGAAAATGGATAATTCGCAAGGCATTTGAAAATGATCTCCCTACATCAATTGTCTGGAGGGATAAATCTGCAATGCAAGATGGTTCTGGCACAAGTGGCTTGACGTCTTTTCTTGATGGCATGATAACTGACTCTGCTTTTGCCAAAAAATCTAGGCATTATGCAGAAAAGGAACAAGTCATTTTGTCTTCAAAGGAATCATTGTACTATTATGAATTATATCGCAAGTACTTTGATGTACCACATGCCATTGCCAAATCTGATTTCAAGTGTCCTTATTGCAACTATTCACTAAAACTTGGTTCTCATTTTTGTCGCATGTGCGGAAGTTTTCCTATTTAGATTTCTTCCACTTGTTTGGTTTTCTAGTAAAAATTCTCTTACATCCATGGCAGCAAAAATAATACTTTTTACCTTCATATTCGTGAACCAGTGCGAGACTTTCATCTAACTCAATTCCACATACTGGATCAACTGGCATATTGAAACTCGTCTGATATTTGTATTTAAAACTTACATCTTAAAACCATGATCGATGATACGAGATTGGAAGATGAAATGTGAGCAATCATATTCAACAAAAAATGGACAATTGTGTTTATTCTTGTTTTAAAAGAGACCACATAAAGGGAATGGCTTTCTTAATGAAATAATGCCTACAAAACAAAGGGAATGAGTTCTGTATCTGTGCTTAAGTCACTACGCCATTACATCAAATCTTACCAATAAAATATCTAGGACTTGTACTGGTTGTGAACAAGAAAACAAATACTTGACTCTGATTCTACTCTAGATCTATTTGCTATATTTCAAATAATGATTTTGTGATAATAAATATTATATCAACTGGATTATTTTCTTTAATACCTCATTTTCAACATGTTTTGTCCATAGCATCTCTGGTATGTCTATTGCTAGAAACAACACCGACAAAAGTAGTGCCTCTGCCGCCGCAACAGCAATATTTTGTACCCATTTACCGATTCCAATGTGTATTGCAAAGTTGTTGGAATCTCCTGTAATCATAATTGTAAACGCCCTGTCTGCGGTGATTATGTCCCTAAGTATGCCTGCTTTCTTTGCCTGAATTATAATTCCTGTCGGAGAATTTGTTGTTAATTGCGTCTTGTATCCATCTGCGTCTAATGTTGTTATTATCTGCTGTGCTAATTGATTCAAATCCTTGTTCTTGTCATGAAAACTGACTATTTTTTCAGAGATCATTTAGATGATTTTCACCCTAGTGTTCAATGATGATTTCTACCGGGATCTCGTTGATAACTATATCGGAACAATGTTATCTTGATTTTTTACTTGTTAGCTGAAATGTATGTCTGAACTCCTTTTGATTTGGCAAATTTTGTTCTTGCAGAGCTTATTTCATCCAGGTTTTGACTGTGATGATAACAATGTAAGAACCACATGTACAAAAGACACATTCGTCTACTCTACAATCTAGTAGGCAATAAAAACAGAAAAGAAATGATATCACTAATGTATTTTTACAAACATTACTACGCGTTCGCTATTCTGTAGCCATGCGTATTAATTCTGGCATTTGTTTACCTTTTCCTTGAGCTAGTGCTGATATCCCCCCTGTCAAACTTTCAGTTACAATGCCTTTGTCTCCAAGTACTTTGACCGCATTCAATGAAGTGTATCCTGCCATACAAACAAGCAGTGATTTACGAGAGCCTTCCAAAGCTTTATTCAACTCTTCGGGAATTTGCTGTGTTGCTAAAAGTTTCTCCACGTCTCTTGCCTTTGGCACAAAGACCTTGTTTTTATCAACACCGATAGTTTTTGCAATTAATTCTATTCCTTCCTCACGTGGAGTATACTGGGTATGAATCCAGATTACTTTATCATAATCATCTACACTGGATATTGCCTCCTGAAGGGAAACCTGGGTACGATTCTGTTTCTTTCCAGTGTCAACCAGATTCTTTTTGTATTTTTGTACTCCATCCGCAACAATTACGACAAATCTTCCTCCAAAACCTCCAAAGTTTGTCATTTGCATCACTGCATATAGTGCAAGGGCACTGCTTTCTCCTATGTCATGGCCCTTGTCTACAAAAAACTTCAGCAAACGTTTTGCGTCATTAAAATCTACTTCATGCTGTCCTGCATATTGATCAGGCTCGTAAAACTTCAAGCCTGACGTTTTGCTTTTGGTCCTAATTCCTGCAACATCCTGATCACCAAGTGGAAATACCACATGCAGCGATTTTTTTCCATATTTTTCAGACATGTATCTACTCAAGCCACCCGATGTACCGCCAGTACCAAACGTGCAGACAATTCTAAAGTCTTCCAATGATTGTTCTTTTTCATGCAGTTGTTGGTCTATTTCTACAGCAGTAATTTTTCTATGTACGTCAACATTCATTTCATTGTCATATTGTTCTGGGCAAAAACAATCGTAGATCTTTGCAAGAAGTTTAGCTAGGTTTATGATGTCTTGTTTAACTAAAAGAGCCTGTACCTCAGTACTTGCGTTATCAAAAATAACTGGATCAAAACCAAGATCAGATAGTTGTGATCTGATGTTTGCAGCCGTTGCTTTTGCCGCTAAAATATTTGGATTATCCTTCATTCCTGGAGCAGGACAAATGTCCATGTCCAGATTTATGATGCGAATTTTTTCATTTCTTAATTCCTCAAACACTCCTTCCTGAAGCTTTCTTGAAACAAGGGCAACTACATCTAGCCCGATTTTAGATAACTGTCCGAGGGCTATCCCAAAGTTTCCAGACGTCGCTTCGAATATTGTATGTCCACTTCCAATCTTCCCTGTTACAATAGCATCATGTATTATGTTCACAGCTGGCCTTACTTTGATCGAGCCTGCTAGTAAATTAGAATCAAACTTGCCATAAACTAGTAGATCTTTGCCATCAAGATTTAGACCAAATTCTTTTTTTGCGCACTCTTTCAAATCTTTGGTAATATCAATCAGGGGCGTTGCATTGATAACCCTAATTCCATCTGTTTTTTCTAGGTGCGGAACCTTACTCAATATCTCTTTTTGAAACCGTTCTAGCAAAACACTGTTACTATCATTGTCTGTATTTGATTCCATTTTTTTCTCTTCGTGCTGTGATGAATAACAAGATCTTATAAAATATACCATATTCTTCCCAATTGTATTTAGGGTTCAAAAACAGAATGCCTATCTTGTATTTTATGAAATACTAGACTAGTTTTGAATCTATAGTTTGTTTAAGGTATGATTTTGTCCAAGCATGCTTGCAATTATGATGACAACTTTTTTACCAAATCTGAAAACTCTGTCTCGCTTAAAACTGGCGTTGCCATGAAATCAAGATTTTCTTGTACATGTTCTCGTGATTTCTGTCCTACTAGAGGAGAAATAATTCCAGGCGTAGACCTGACAAATTGCATTGCTCTGTGTGATGCTTTTGACATGTTGCCAAACTCTGGTAAAACATTTGGTGCAAGCAATTTGGCTTGCATCAGAGGAACACTCGCAAACACTCCTATGCCAAGTTGTATGCATGACTCTAGTATGGTATGCTGGTTAGAGTTCTGGTTTTTTAGAATTAAAGCTTGATCAAGATACATGTTGTATGGTAGCTGGATGAACCTGAATCCATTATCCTGTCCGCCAACTTGTTTTGCTATTTTTGTAATGTCGAAAATTGAAAGATATTGTGGATGGTTATCTGGGACTCTAAAACATTCCCACGTGGCCATTCCGTAATATCTTATCGAACCATTCTTTCTCTGGTTTTCATAAAACTCAAAAACATCTTCTAGTTTTTTTGTAAACTCTTCTTTTGAAATGTCTTGGAGTTGGCCTTCTGCAGCATTATGTATGTACATAAGGTCTATGCAATCAAGTCCAATGTTTTTCATGCTGCGATTTAACTGGTCTTGCAGGTATGGTACTGTCATACAATGATATCCCGATGAGATGTCTCCTGATTTTATCACACCTGGCTTTACAAGCGTATTTTGTATGTTGGTCCAAAAATCTTCATTAATGTCTCCATCGTTTGTAACGTACCCGTTTTTTGTGCTGATGAAGATCTCATCCCTTTTTGCTTCTCCTGATTGTATGAGTTCTGCAATTGCTTTTCCAACAGACCTCTCTGCTTTTTGTGCTCTGTAGTTAATTGCAGTGTCGATTACGTTGATACCTGATTTGACAGATGTTTTTATGGCATCTGAGACCATGTTATCCGTAGCATTGTCTGGGTTGCCAAGATATGTACCAATGCCGACAGATGATAACATGAGACCAATAAATTGCCTGAAATGATTTTTTGATACTTTTGACTGTCTTTTTGCAAAACCTGCAGTGCCTTCCGGTGTTGCAAAACCTGAAATCATGTAAACTTGGATTAGAACGTGGACGATTTAATCCTACTGTGGAATCTTTAACAAAATGCCAATTAAAAATGAAATAACAAACAGTGCTCCTGTTATTCTACTGTATGTGACAAATCCTTGCATCACTGGAACAAGTTCATCTACATTTTCATAATTTTTTATCAATGATTTGCCTGATCTTATTGCCATGGGTATTGTTGCCAGAGTGATGAGGGTTATGAACGGAAATATTCCTGATATTGTTGATACTAATATAATCCCATAAATGATGATTGGAAAAATCCAGATTACTGTTGCAGCTTTTTGTTTTCCAAGTATTATGACCAGCGTCTTTCTACCATGTTTCTTGTCGGCATCAAAGTCCGGAAATGAATTCACAAAGAGGACTGTTGATGATAATATTCCTGAAATAATTCCTGCAATGACTGGTTCTATTGTTATATGTGAACTCTGGACAAAATATGTACCAAGCACTATCATGCAACCCTTTATTGCTACAAAGACTTCACCTAGGCCAGAATCCACTATTCTTGTTGAATAAAAATAAATGGAAACAATTGCAAATCCTAGGATTACTGCTATTGTTATTCCCCTCTCAAATATGAAAAATGCCCCCACCGCAGAACCCAGTACCAACATGAGTACTCCTGCACGGTACACCTGTTCTGGCTTGAGCAATCCTTCTGGCAAAACTCCTGTCCCGCCGCTGAACTTTGTTCTTTTGGTATCTGTGTCTATCTGTCTCTTATAGTCCCAGTAATCATTGAGTAAATCCACACTTGCATGTAATGCTGTCACTCCTACAAATGTAAGTACTGCAAATCCAATATCGATTGTCTTGTTTTGCCAGCTGTTTATTGCAAGACCAAGACAGACTGAGATGATTGATGCAAGAAGGAATCTTATCCTAACAGCTCGTAGCCACACCTTTAGCATAATATTGTTGAAAAATTGGATTATTTTGATATATGCTTGGTTGCTCTACCGTAGTTTTTCCAAATCTATACTCTCTATGGGTTTTCTTCCATTGAACCCTTCCTCCTTTCCATGCCAGAATTTTATTTCGGTCTCTCCACGTTTCCAACAAAGCCATATTTCTTCATTGAACATAAGAGATGGAAAATCCATCAGTCCCTGATCAATGCTTTTGATTGATACGCCAGTTGCCTCTAGATCTTCAATTGATTTGTAAAAACCAGTTATTGCAGAATTAAGCTCTTGCTTTTTTATGATGTAATCCTTAAAATTTGTCATGTATTTTGGGTTTGACTCCAAATCTGATTGGATTTTAATCACTTGATCTTTCATGCTTACTACTCTGTCGAATTTTTCTATGATTGATGGAAGTATTTTGTTTGCTTGATCTAATGTAAAATGGGAAAACATTATTTTTTAACAATTATGTGGCAGTTAAAAGTATTGGCGTGATGTTATATCGTGGATGATATTAATTCTCCAATAATTCTTGATGCAAGATGTGATGTCCTGTCTTTGATGTCATAGTTTGGACATACTTCCATTAGATCCATTCCACACATGCCTCTTTTTGCAATAGATTTGAGAAGAAGAGCCACTTCGGTATTCCCAAGGCCTAGGGGAACCGGAACAGAGACCCCTGGCGCAAATGCTGGGTCGATTACATCCATGTCAAGTGATACATACACATTCCTACCTATTTTATTTAGAATTGTTTCTTCAGTTTTTTGTATCCCATCACGAATTATGTCAAACGGTGTGATGACTTTGAGGCCATATTTTTTGATGTTGTCTATCTCTTCCTTTTCTGGAGTCCTGATTCCTATCTGAATACTTGTATCCACATCAATGTATGGCAAGACGTCATAAAACACAGATCCATAATACCCGTGAATAGAACTGATAAAATCAGGATGTGCGTCAAAGTATACTAACGATAGCGGGCCATATTTTTTTGAGACTGACTTGATTATTTCAATTGATATTGAATGGTCTCCTCCGATTGATATTGGGATCTTGGAATTTGAAATAATCTTGTTTATTGTATGTTCTATCTGACTGCGTTCTATGTTTCCATAATCGTAAACTTTCTTGACAATTCCATCTAGCGGCAAGCCCATAGATACATCGTCTCCGCGTTTATAGGTGTCTCTTATTGATGAAATTTCTCTTATCTTATGTGGTGCATCAGATGTTCCCTTTCGAAGTGCGTGAGACTTTGATTCGTCAGGAATTCCGACTATTACAATTTCTGCCTCATCAAAACTGTCTGTGTTTGCCCAACAAATATTCATCATATTGTTGGGATCTTGTGATTATTAAAAATTCATTAGGTTGGCAAAGTGATCTAATCTCTAGATCTTACCTGTCAATAAAATAAGCAAGTCAGCTGAATTTTAATGCTCAGAGCTGATAAAACACTATTATAATGAATCTCAAACCGTTGTACTATGAAACAAGGAGTTGGCGAAACCCTTCTACGACGACTATTCTTTCCACATTGGATGGAGATAATGGCGGGTATTCTCATAGGCACCAGTCTTATTTTGATCACTCACAAGTAAAATTCCCCAAAAGTTTGTCTAGTTTTTGTAAATGATATCGCCGGCTAGAAGACGCTGTATTTTACCCCTGTTTGATAAGAGTAATGCACCTGTCTTGTCTATTCCTAATGCTTTGCCTTTTAGAATTCCAGTGGTTGTTGTTGTAGTAATATTTTTTCCAATTGTGGATGATCTCTTGACCCATTCTTTTCTAATTTGTCCAGTGGAATCTGATACAACTTTGTTATAATTCTGCTCAAGCTCAAACAGGAATTGCTGTATGAGTTCTACAGGATTACCCTTTTGATTCTTTTTTATCAAGGTTGTAATGCCATAATTTCTTTTATTATTCTTGATTGATTTTGTCACTATATCCGGCTTGATTTTAAAATTAATCCCTACTCCTATTATGATGTAATCTATCTTGTTTGATTCTATGGACGCATCAATTAGTATGCCTGCAACTTTTTTTCCCTTTAGGGTAAGGTCATTTGGCCATTTCAGCTCTGTTTTTATCTTTAAAATCTCTTCAATCGAAACTGCAAGAGCCAAGGATGTTAGCATGGGAAATAGTGATGCATATGACGGCTCAAAGTTTGGCCTCAAAAGTATGGACATCCATATGCCTCCCTTTGGTGAAATCCATCTTCGATCTAGTCTGCCTCTTCCTTGGGTTTGTCTTTGTGCTATGACAACCGAGCCGTTTTCATGGGGCCTTTGAGTAAGATCCAGTGCAAAATTCTGGGTCGAATCAATTTTATCAAAATAATATATTTTCTTACCTATAATGTCTGTCTGCAGTCCATCTGTGATTTCCCATGGTAAGAAAAGACCGGTGTTTGCATGCAGTCTATATCCTATTTTTGGTTTTGATTCTATTTTGTATCCGAGTGATTGTAGCTTTTTGATATTCTTCCAAATTGCAGTCCTGCTTAATGATAACATCCTGCCAAGTTTTTCTCCGGATACAAATTCTGAGTGGTGCGATTTGAGTAACGTAATTATCTTATCAAATGTTGTTCCATCAAAGGATGTGTACATGTAAAAACAACTGCCATTCCAAATTAACGAAAGTTATTCACTCAATAATTTTTTGATGTTCTCTTCTAGAAAGTCATTAGTTCCAAATGCAACGTCTCGCAATACTCCTTTTTTGTCAATCAATATTGTTGATGGTGTACCACGCAGTGCAAATTCGTCAAAGGTATGAGCAGAATATTCCTTGCTCTTTAAATATTGTTTTACCCGTTCAATTATTTCTAATTTCTGACCTTCACTATATGACTCGTAGCCTGGGACGTTTGCCTGGATTATTTCATTTATTCTGGATTGACTGATTGGCCCATCCTCTTTTTTGAGCAAGTCCATTGCCACTGGAAATGGAATCTTGTATGGAATCTTGTTTCCATCTACTAGTTGACCGTATTGTCCCAACGCCTTTAATGTCTCACCTATTGTCTTTCCCTCTGTAAGCAACAATCTCAGATTCTCCACCGTGTTTTTATCAAAATCCTCAAATGCGGTTGCTATTCCAAGAACTGTAACTCCTTCCTTTCTGTATTTTTGATAAATGTTAATTGCTTGCGGAATGCCATACATGAAACAGCCCGGACAATTGACTTGAAACACCTCAATTAGAATTACATTGTCTTTTTCCTTGTCAATGTTAGTTGGCAATCCTTGGATCCATTCTGATACTTGGAGATTTGGAGCTTTTGCGCCTATTTGCACTGTCATGTCAAACACATCTTGTGAATTATTGATATCTGTTTCTTCTGTGTGAATTGAAGGCTTCACACTAAACTTTGATTCAGGTTCTGTCGGATTATCGAGATCTTGATCATTTTCGAGTCTCAACCAACTTGCTTCCATCTACTTGCAGGATTACTGGCCGAAAGTTTTCCAGATTCCCGTTCACCACTTCAACTGAAAGCCCTCTAGGATGGCAAAACCTACTCCACCCCTTGTAAGATATGTTCATGGATGCAACTACATCCCTGTCTATTGATTTCTTACAATTAATGCACAACAATTTTCGTCTGTGAAACCTGTCCTCTTGGAGTTTGCCTCCGCATATTGGACAGAGTTGGCTTGTGCGTTTAGGATCTATGAAACCAACAGGAATTCCTTCCCATTCTGCCTTGTATTGTATCTGTCTTTGCAGTTCATAGAACGACCATGAGTTTAATTTCCTTCTGTATTTTGTTCCCTGACCGTTTCCTTTTCTGTATAATTTTCTGATGCACTTGATATCTTCTAATACTATCATTGACTTTGATTGTACCGCCCTTGATATGATATCCTTTGATATCTTGTGCAGGTGTTGCTGTATACGTCTTGCACGCCTGTTGCCCAATCTTTTCTGGAAATGTTTCTTTTTTCTTACGTCAAATCTTTTAAAAGATGATATCACATGAGATGTGTTTTCCTTTATCGATAATAACTTGCTAGTCTTGTACATTACAGTTTGATTTGGAGTTGATATTGTGATGTTTCTGAGGTTCCTGTCTATCCCAATCACGTTTTCTGGAATGATTTGCTCTACTTGTTTTCTTACTGAGATTGATACTGAATCAGGTGTTATCACAAATGACCTTGGTTCTGCATTTTCCAATTGTGACATGGTGTACTCATTTAGTTTGACCAAGAACTTGTCACCATGGTACATTGGAAATGAAAGCAACATGCCTGTTATTTTAAAACCATAGCATGAGACCAGATATGGTTTTGAGATGTATGGTGATTTTACTGTCTTGCCATTTTTCAGTGCCTTTTTCCTCTGTGCTAGCCTGCCCATTGCCTGAGACATGGCAGTAAGTTTGTAGTAGGATTGTATATTGAATTGGGACAAATCCTTGTAGTGCAATGACGAGAATTTATTCAGGTTTGATATGTTTTCAGATATCCCTATTCTTATGCAATAATTTACCATGTCCTTGAATGTTTCCATCATGGACTGGATTTCATCAGGAAATGTGTGAATCTGCTTTACCGACTTTATTGTCATTATACCATCTCCCTGTTTATCAATGAAATATTGTAAAGTCAGTATTAATTATTTATGGCAGGTCTTGATAACCCGACAGGACCTTGATTCATAAATCTTTTATATGCCATAAACGAATCGACAACGATGTCTAACAAAATAGCATTACTCTTGCTTACTGTATCTGTTATAATGACATCCGTAGTGGTAGATAGCTTACCACAAGCAAACGCTCTGATCCAAAGAGACTTTTCGATAAGAAACGACACTCCTACAACTGCAAGCCATGGTATAAGCAAAGTATGTGGTGATCACCTTTGCGCACCAGGTGAACATGCACAATGGATCAATACATTATGGCAGTCACAAAGAGCAGGTATGATTGGAAATACGCCCAGTGGTGGAAATGTCATGCATAACATGGCGACAAACACCATGAATGGAACAAAATAATCCCAGTGGACTAACCACTAACCATTTTTATCTGATGCATAAATTCATCATAATTCTTTTATATGCCTATAAATGAAACTAGATCATGTCTAACAAAATAGCATTACTTTTGTTTACAACATCTGTGCTTTTGACATCTGTCATCGCAGTATTTGTTCCACAAGCTAGTGCTTTGACTCCAAGTACTCGATTTGACACCATATCGACTGCAAGCTTTGGTCACAGCGTAGTTTGCGGTGATCATGTATGTGCTCCTGGAGAACATACAGCTTGGATCGATGCAATGTGGGCGTCACAAAAAGTAAGTTATGATAAAATTGGCTCTGCTCTTCATGGAGAAGATGTCATGGCTGCACTTGCAGGCTCGGCGGCATTTCATGGAAATAATACAATGAATAGTCCAACAGGTAATAACATGACATCATCAATGAATAGTCCAACGGGTAATAACATGACATCCTCGATGTCAATGCCATCCCCGTAGCAAAAAATAATTTCCATCTATTGGAAATAAAAACCGTTTTTTAATTTCTATTTTTTCAAGATGTGTTTTTAGAAATTAACATCAAAACCGCCCATGTCTCCTGGACCGCCATCCCCATGAAAATCCCCACCGCTAAAGTCCTGTCCTGAACTTGCATCGTGAGCACCTGCATCATGTCCTCCTCCAATGTCGTGACCGCTGTTCATATACTGGTCTGGTATGAAACTGGTCATTGCCATCCCCATGAAACCCATCATAGTTGAAAACATCATCATGTCCATTATTCCCATGAACATCATCGATGGGATGGTGGACTTGTTTGCCTCCATGTGTTGTTCAAGTTTTTGCTTGTCTCCACTCTTCCAAATGGTTACCATCTGATCCCAATTCTGTTGCAATTCAAATCTTCTCTCTTCTAGTTCCTTATTGCCCTTGTCTGTTAATGTGATTTCTTTCTTGGGACCTAACCAGCCCTTTTTCTCAATAATTGTAATGAAACCTTTTTCTTCAAGGCGCTCAAGCAATGTGTTCAATTCTTGACTTTCAATCTTTGTCTTTTTTAAGATCTTGTCAAACTTTTTTGCACCCTGGCTTATTGCACTGAGTACTATTACATCATTTGGTTCTTGTTCCATAGTATAATAACTGAATTGCCCTATAAATCGGTTATTCCGCAACGGGAATCTGGAAAACTTCCAGCCAGTAATCCTGCAAGTAGATGGAAGCAAGTTGGTTGAGGCTCGAAAATGAATCATAAGGTCTTGATAACCCGACAGAACCTTCCGCAAGACATTAAGCCATATGATGATGTGTAACAACATGGAAAGAGATTCTTGCACTGATGATGACATACGAAAAATTTACACTCTGAAAAATATTGCAGTGGTAGGCATGTCAAAAAATCCTGACAAGGCAGCGCACTATGTTCCAAGATATTTGATTGATAATGGGTTTAACGTGATTCCTGTAAACCCAACTGCAACAGAAATTCTTGGAAGAAAATGTTATCCAACACTACTTGATGTTCCTGACACTGTGGACATAGTTGATGTCTTTCGACCATCTGATCAAGTCTTACAAGTTATAGAAGAATCTGTAAAAATAAAACCCAAAGTAATATGGTTGCAAGAGGGAATACATAATCTTGAAGCAGAAGATGTTGCACGAAAAGCAGGAATTCCAATAGTGGTATTTAATCGATGCATGCTCGCAGAACATCAAAGACTATTCTAAGACATGGCAGACAATTTTGATGTATTTTACAAATCGCTTTTAGACCTAGTCAAGTCCTTCGAAAAGAAAAATGTTCTGATGAAAATGTATTCTGATCCTGATTCTAATATTATTCGAATTTATGGAGAACACTCTGATGGATTGTCTCTTGCAAAAACAGGATTAGATGAAATTGAAGAGCTTGCACTTACAACGGCTGAACACCACCCATACTGGAGTCTACTGTATAATGGATCACAAATTCTAAAAATCGTGCTTGAAAAATGGAATGGTGCTCTGACCGATGATGAAATAAAACAAATCCGGTGGTATACAGACGAGATAAAAAATTCGTCTGGTAATGTAACTTCCCACAGTAATATTGAATAACCTTACGGGGTTTGGCTCAATCTGATCTTGAACAGTGTATCTACGGCAAAGATAAATAGCAAGCAACATCAGATGAGATCATGCCAATAAAGATTGGCCTTTTAGGTAAGACTAACACTGGTAAAACCACTTTTTTCAACGCAGCCACACTGGCAGGAGGTGAAGTCTCAACTTATCCATTTACAACAAAAAGACCAGAACGTGCACTTGGTAATGCAATAACACCTTGTGTCCACACCGAGTTTAACGTCAAGGATAATCCGCAAAATTCTAAATGCACTGATGGCTGGAGATTCATACCAATCGAGCTAATTGATCTTCCGGGGTTGATAAAAGACGCATGGGCAGGCAAAGGGCTTGGAAACCAATTTCTTTCAGTGGCTACTCAATCTGATGCAATACTGCATGTTGTGGATGTATCCGGAAGTATAGATGCTGCGGGAAGGATTGCCGAAGTTGGAAGCGGCGATCCAATAGCCGATGTCTCTGATATTGAAGAGGAACTTATCATGTGGTATCTCAAATTATTGGAAGGTAATCGAGATAAAATATCAAAACTTATCCAGTCTGAGACAGATCCTCTTGTTGCAATAACTGATGTGTTCCGCGGAATAGGCGTCAAGGAAGGGCATGTCAAGGAGGCACTAAAGATAACAGGTCTTGAAAACAAACACTTTGAAAACTTTGACATGTATGATAGCAAAAAATTTGCGGCGTATTTGCGAAAGATATCGAAACCCACCCTTATTGTTGCAAACAAGGTTGATATTCCTGGAGCAGAAAAAAACTTTGATAGACTACGAGAAAAATACATTGATACTATAATAATTCCAGCAAGTACAGACAGTGAACTATCACTGAGAAAGGCTGAGAAAAAAGGTCTTATCAAATATGTTCCAGGATCAGAGCAATTTGATATTTTACACAAAGAACAATTAACCAAAAAACAACTAGAGGCACTTGATTTTATCACACAGGGCATACTAGGAGAATACATGAGAACGGGTGTCCAGTTTGCAATCAATGTTACCGTATTCAAGTTGCTAAAAATGAATTCGATATATCCTGTGGCAAATCCTGAAAACTTGTCTGATAAAAAAGGAAGGATTCTTCCTGACTTGATTTTGCTTAAAGATGGTGCAACAGTAGAAGACCTTGCAAAAGAAATACACACAGATCTTACAAAAGGTCTACTCTATGCTAAAGATGTACGATATGGAGTAAGACTTCCCGTGAACTATCAATTACGTGACAGGGATGTTGTATCATTAGTTAGCGCACAAACTAAAAAATCCTAGTTTTCGATACCTATTTTCTCTTGTTTCATCCAGAGTGTTTTGGTCTTGTGATCAATTAGTGTTACATTCATGTCTGAAATTTGCTTTCTTACTGCGTCCGCATCTTGAAATTTTTTCTGATTACGCAGTTCATTTCGCTGTTTGATTAGATTTGAGATCTGATTTTTTTCATCGTTTGTGACTTGAACTAATCTCAGGCCAAGAATTGATAGCATTTCTTGAAATGTCGGAAAGATTACCTCTGATATTGTTTTAGTGATCTTCTCTACGGATGCTAATTGGTTGATGTTTTTAACTAGTTTGAAGAATGAGGCAAGAGCTAGAGGTGTATTAAAGTCAGACTCTAGTGCACTGTCAAATTCTGTCTTTGACTCGTGGATAATATTTTTGATCTGATCCAAATTTTCTGTTACCTGCGAGTCATCTGATAAAATCATTTCAAAATAACAATTTTCTACTTGGCGCCACTTTGTTATGATTTCCTTTAGAATCTCTTCGGAATAATCAATTGGTTTTGAATAGTGACTTGACAAACAAAACAGTCTAACTATGTTTGGACCCCATATGTTGAGAACGTGGTCGATTGATTTTGTGTTCCCTAGCGACTTTGACATTTTCTCTCCATTTATTGTGACCATTCCAACATGCATCCAAATCTTGGCAAAGTTGACTCCGGAAAAAGACTCTGACTGCGCTATCTCATTTTCGTGGTGGGGAAATATTAGATCACGTCCTCCACCATGGATCTCAAAATTACTCCCCAAATATCTCAGGCTCATTGCGGAGCACTCTATGTGCCATCCGGGTCTTCCTCTGCCCCATGGGCTGTTCCATGTGGGAGACTCGTCAGAGAATTTCCACAATGCAAAATCTAGAGGATCTTTTTTTGTCTCATCGACTTCAACGCGTGCACCTGAGATCAATTCATCTATTTTTTTCTTTGAAAGTTTTCCATATTCCTTGAATTTTAAAACAGAAAAATATACTCCATTTTTGGACACATATGCAAATCCCTTGTCAATCAAACCCTTGATCATGTCAGTCATGTCCGTGATGTGTTCTGTGGCTTTTGGATACAAGTCTGCCCTCTTTACATTTAGCTTGTCAAAGTCATCAAAATAATTTTTTATGTATCTCGTAGTTATGATATCTGCGGAAACGTTTTCCTTTTTTGTACGATTAATTATCTTATCATCGACATCTGTAAAATTTTGTATGAGATTTACCCTGGCTCCTTTTGACTCTAGATATCTTCGAAGTGTATCAAACACTATGATGGTTCTGGCATGGCCTATGTGACTCTCATCATACACTGTAACTCCGCATAGGTATATTTTCACCAAGTTTGTAATGTCCACATTTTTTTCTGTTACTGATAAAGTGTCAAAAATTCTCAAATTTTTCATCCTTACAATATGCATTGCGTGGCCATGGTCCTTTTATGTTCGCTTTTTCTATGCATTCTGAAAATTCTGTCTACCTCTGAAATTGGTATCTCTGTAATCTTTGCCGTCTCGTCAACTGCAAGACCTTTATCAATAATACAGTGTAATATTGAATCAATCTCTTCATAGTTCAGGCCAATCTCTGTCTCAGCGGTGTGACCTTCCCATAAATGCGGACCACTTGGTTTTGAGATGACGTTTTGAGATAACCCTAGATGTCTTGCAAGTTCACGTATCTGGGTTTTGTATAGTGATACGATTGGCAACAAGTCTGATGCACCATCACCAAATTTTGTAAAATACCCAATTAGAAATTCACTCCTGTCAGAAGAGCCAAGCACAAGAGAATTTCTGGCATTTGCATAATAATATAGTATGTTAGCTCGTATCCTTGCCCCTAAATTTGCAAATGACAATGGATTTGATTCCAGGTATTTGGAGTATTCTTTATGGATAAATCCAATATCAATTAACTTGTATTCTACTGAATAACTATCCACTATCTTTATCGCGTCTTCTGTCTCACTATTTGGGGTAATCTTTGAATTTGGCATGATTAGCGCCAGTGATTTTTCCTTGACAAATTTGGCACAGATTGCTGCAATCACTGCGGAATCTATTCCTCCGCTCAAACCAAAGACTAGACCGCCAGATTTTCTTTCATCTATCTCGTTTTTTAAAAAGCATCCAATGCG